>DRQI01000385.1 GCA_011330545.1 Flavobacteriia bacterium | reverse complement strand
GTGACGCCCGATTTACGGATAGGCTATGCGTATGATTACACAACGAGTAATTTAGGGAATTTCAATAGTGGCAGCCATGAGATATTTTTATTATGGGATATAGATTTTTCAAAGAAGAACCTAAAATCACCAAGATTTTTCTAAACACAATAGTTTAAGATTTTATCAGTTATATAAGAATAAAATTCAACCAGATGAAACCCGCATGAGTAAAATAATTATTAGATGTTATAACATCTGTTATTTTATCATCAAACCTGCCTGCTAACAGACAGGGGTTACATGTGACCATTTATAAACAATAAAAATAAACACATGAAAAAATACATTTTAACCCTTTTACTATTATTTAATGTAGGTTTATTTTATGCGCAAGAAGCTGGGGCCGGTAAATACACTATTAAAAATTTAGAAGTAAATACACCCAATTCTGATTTTGGAGGAGCCTTTTATCAAGAAAATAAATTGGTATTTGCTTCCCCTAGAAAAGGATTTAGGCTTATCAAAGATGTTTGGAAACAAAACGGGCAGCGTTTTTTAGATTTATATGAAGGAGTTATTAATGAAAATGGAGAAATTACAGACAAACAAAAATTAAAAGGAGAAGTAAATTCAAGATACCACGAAGCAGAAGCCATTTTTACAAAAGATGGCAAAACCGTATACTTTACAAGAGATAACTACTACAATAAACGATTAGGGATAGACAATAAAGGCTGGACAAACCTTGCCATGTTTAAAGCTACCATTAATAATAAAGGCGAATGGATTAATATCATCCCTATGCCATTTAACAATGTTGAGTATTCTGTTGGGCATCCTGCCTTGAGCGAAGACGAAAAAACATTGTATTTTGCTTCCGATATGCCCGGTTCTTTAGGAGAAGAAGACATTTATAAAGTAGAAGTAAACCAAAGCGGTTTTGGAAATCCGGTAAACTTAGGCCCTGAGATAAACTCAACAGCCAAAGATTGGTTTCCCTTTGTAGACGGAGATGTGCTGTACTTCGCTTCAGACAGAATTGGCGGTAAAGGAGGCCAAGATATATATGCTACCAGAATAAAAGGCCTCGTCTCAAAACCTATAAACTTAAATGCACCGATAAATAGTGCCAGTGATGATTTGTCATTTATTATCAATCACGAAACCAGAAAAGGCTATTTTTCTTCTAATAGAGAAGGAGGCAAAGGAGACGATGATATCTATTCATTTATAGAAGAAGAACCTGTTAATTTCAAATGCCTGCAAATTGTAAGCGGTGATGTAAGAGATAGAATTACCGAAAGTTTAATACCCGGTGCCGAAGTGGTATTGACAGATAGTGAAGGTAAAAAATTAGAAACCATCATTACCAAAGACGACGGTACTTTTTCTTTTGAAATTAATTGCGAAACAGAATATGAAATCATAGGTAAAAAAATTGATTACACCCCCCAATCAAAGGTGTTCACCACATCTAACGAAGCAGATAAAGAACTTAGAATAGAGATATTATTAGGAAAAGGAGACATTGATTTTGTTGCAGATAATAATGCTTCTGATATAAATAATCAAACACAAGACGAAGGAGAAGATACCAAACCCGAAGGTTTGCCCGATGTGCTACCCGATGAAATTGTTAGGCTAAGGCCGAGTATCTATGCCGTTAATATAGACCCGATTTATTTTGATTACGATTCGTCCTATCTAACCAAACAAGCAAAAGATGAATTAGAAAAAGTGGTCGATTTAATGAAAAAATACCCTAAAATGATTATTGAAGCAGCCTCACATACAGATTCAAGAGGGCCAGATGGCTATAACCTATGGCTGTCAGACAGGAGGGCAAAAAGAACAGTAGATTATATCATTAGCCGCGGCATAGATGCTAGAAGGATAACAGGAAAAGGATACGGGGCAACCCAATTGATAAATCAATGCGTAAAAGGCGTAGAATGTACAGATGCCCAACACGAAAAGAACAGGCGCTCAGAATTTGTCATCATAAAAATGTAAAATTCATAAAAAATTCAGAAATACATTTTCTAATAACCATATAAAAACCTTCGAATCTCTCGAAGGTTTTTTATTTTATCAAAATCGTTTAGAGCTGTCACATAATACCAATTTGATTAAATTAGTCATTATTAAATCGGTATAAATCGCCGTATAAAGGCAAAAGCCGCGTTTTTGGGAGGTTCTAAATACTATTATTTTCTAAGCTACGTTTATTATACCAAATGAAAATATAAAACAGCCTAAAAGAAATGAAAGAAAAAAGAAGCCATTTATTGAACTATTTTATATATCTTTTAGGTATCAGATAATAAATAATGGAGAAATGAAATTTTTAATCAGTATTCTTTTTGTTCTAAGCATCATTACGTTAAATGCACAAACAGAGCAAACCGAAGCCGTTGCAGAGGCATCGGTTAGGCCAAAATGTACACAAATAGTTACAGGAGAAGTAAGAAATAAAACAACCAATGAACTATTACCGCAGGCAGAAGTGGTATTGAGTGATACAAACGGTAATATAATAGAAACCCAAGCCGTAACAAAAGATGCTACCTTTTCTTTTGCCATTAATTGTAAAACAGACTACATATTAGAAGGCAGAAGAGCCGATTTTACAGCAGAGTCAAAACAGTTTACTACAACAGATGAAGCCGGAAAAAGATTAAAACTATTAATTTTATTAGACAAGGGAAATATCGATTTTATCACCGGTGCAAAAGGAAAAGAAGTTGAACAAATAAGCACAAAAAAAATACAGACAAAAGAAATACAATTTGAAGAAACCAAGCTTAAAGAAATAAAGTCAATAGAAAAAAAGCCCGCCTCAGAAAAAGAAGAAGTAACAATTCATCCGGTCTATTTTGATTTAGCCTCATCCTATTTGAATAAAGCAGGTAAAGCCCAATTGCAAAAAATAGTGAATTTGATGAAAAAATATCCCAATATGGTTGTTGAATTAAGCGCCCATTCAGATGCTCAAGGTTCTGATAAAATTAATAATTGGTTTGCCGATAGACGAGCCAAAAGAGTATATGACTATCTCCTAAAAAAAGGAATACGTGCAAACAGAATTATCAATAAAGGAGGTTTTGGAGCAACCCGATTGGTAAACAATTGTAATAAAGATGTTCAATGTACCGAAGCACAACACCAACAAAACCGCAGGACAGAATTTGTAATTGTCAGTATGTAAAATATTCAGTTTGTAAAACATACTAATACCTTTGGTATAGCGTTTGATTAACAGCTATAAAAGTATATCGATAATGAAATTCTTAATTACCATATTTTTAATGTTACAAGCAGTAGTTTCAACTGCACAAATTGAACGGGCAGATTCAATCAAAGCCGCAGAGTATAGTATCAAAAACCTAAGGGTAAATACTAGGTATAGCGATTTCGGAACGACCTATATGGGAAAAGATAAAATTGTATTTTCTTCTACCAGAGGGCATGGGCTTACAAGTAAAAAATGGAAACAAAATGACCAACCCTTTTTAGATTTATTCATTGGAGACGTTACCTCGAGCGGCGAAATTAAAAATGTAAAACCCTTTTCCAGCGATGTAAACTCAAAATACCACGATGCCTTTGTGGCCTTTTCACCAGATTTAAAAGAAGTATATTTTACCTCAAATAATTATTTACACGGAAAATTAAAATCCCCAAACATTAAGATATTTAAAGCCACCATAGCCGAAAATGGCGAATGGAGAGATTTTGTTTCCTTACCTTTCAATAGCGATGATTACGATACCGGACATCCCGTATTGAGCGAAGACGGCAAAAAGTTATACTTTGTTTCAAATATGCCCGGTACTTTAGGCGACAAAGATATTTTTGTAGTAGATGTCAATAGAGGGCATTATGGCAAGCCTATCAATTTAGGCCCTACCATCAATTCCCCGGCAAAAGAATACACACCCTATGTAGACGGCGATATTATCTATTTTTCTTCCAATAGAAAAGGCGGAATAGGAGGCTTTGATATTTATATGGCAAAACTAGATGGTTCATTGCCAAAACCCATTAACCTCGGAAAACCTATGAATAGTAAAGGTGATGATTTTTCATTTATCATTGACAATGTAAAATTAAAGGGATATTTCTCCTCAAACCGAAGAGGCGGAACAGGAGACGATGATATCTACTCATTCGTACAAAAAACTACCATTCCTATTTGCGACCAAATAGTTACAGGCGTAGTAAAAGATAAAGTTACCGGATTGGCAGTAATGAATGCCTTTGTAGCCCTAATTGATGAAGACGGAAACCAACTGAGAAAAATTGAAACCAAAGCCGAAGGTACTTTTTATTTTAGCCTTGATTGTGGAATTGAATACACACTCGAAGTAAGTAAAAAAGATTATTTTACAACCGCTGTCAAACTGAACACTTCACATGTCAACGGCTTCAAAAATAAAGAAACTATTATTATTGAAGAAAAAGAATTTGTGGTTAGAAACGGAAAAGAAATGCTAAACGTACCAAGTATTAGTTTTGAGTTAAATAAAGCCGATATAAAAAAGAGGTCTAAAAATGCATTGGAAAAAGTAATTAGGCTAATGAAAAAATATCCTAAAATGGAAATTGAATTCGGCGCCCATACAGATTCGAGGGCAGGCGATTTATACAATTTAAACCTCTCAGAAAAAAGGGCAGAAGCCACCGTTGAATACCTAATCGCACACGGAGTAGATTTTATGAGAATTACCGGCAAAGGATATGGCGAAACACAATTGGTTAATAAATGTTCAAATGGCGTAAAATGTACCGAAAAAGAACACGCTATGAACAAACGTACGGAATTTGTTGTCATTAAAAAAGAGTAACTCACTTCAAGAAGGGTATCTATTCAAACAGAACAGTAAAACCTATGTTAAACCAAGAGCATCCTCAACCGCAATAACAGCGAAATAGTTGTATTTTTCAACCTAGATTATGTAATAGAGTTACGTTATGAGTTAGGAAAGCGCAATAAAATAGGGTGTTTTACTAAATTAAGCGTAGCACCGCTACGGTTAATTTTGAAAACGCAGTGAAACGACCTATTTTGCAGTGATTTCTGAACGGAATAGGAAGTCTATTG
>DRQI01000384.1 GCA_011330545.1 Flavobacteriia bacterium | reverse complement strand
TAGTGGCAGAGTTCGATTTAGACGTGATTGATGAAGTGCGTTCAACTTGGCAGTTCTTTAGGGATAGAAGGCCTGAAACGTATGGGCGCTTAACTGATCTATAATTTTTAAGGCCTGTCAGGTTTTAAAACCTTGTAAGTATCCCCAAAAAACAGTACGTAGATGACACTGATAATTATGATAAAAAATGATTTATTTCTAGTATCAAACAAATCAGCGAAAATCAGCTCAATCAGTGTTATCAGCGTTCCATAAAACTTTAAATACAAAGAATGGCAGAATATAAAAAACCAACTACAGAAGCTGAATTTAGAAAAAATTTCAAACAGAAAAAACCCTTAATGAATGATACCGAAGCGTATTATGAAAGTTCACGGTGTCTGTTTTGTTATGATGCCCCTTGTGTCCAAGCATGCCCAACGCATATTGATATTCCGTTGTTTATCAAGCAAATACAAACGAAAAACACAATAGGTTCGGCCAAAACTATTTTTGATGCCAATTGGTTGGGAAATGCCTGCGGCATCGTATGCCCAACCGGAGTATTATGCGAAGGGGCTTGTGTATACAATCATCAGGATGTGCCTCCGATTCAAATAGGAAGGTTACAAAATTATGCTACCAATACAGTTATCAATACCCGAAAAGATATTTTTAAGACAGGAAAAAGCAATGGTAAAAAAGTAGCCATCATAGGTGCCGGTCCTGCGGGAATTTCCTGTGCCTGTGAGTTGCGAACCCTAGGTTATGAAGTTGTTATTTTTGAAGCCAAAGACAAACCTTCCGGTTTAACCGTTCACGGTATCGCTCCTTATAAAATAACCAACGAAGAAGTATTAAAAGAAATTGAGTATTTACAAAATCAATTAAAATTTACAATTAACTATAATTCACCAATCACTTCTAAAGAACAACTCAGGCAATTAGAAGATGAATATGACGCCATCTTTTTAGGCGTTGGATTAGGAAAAACGGCAACATTGGGATTAGTAGGTGAAGATAAAGAAGGCGTTGTTGGTGCCGTTGAATTTATTGAAGAGTTACGGACTAAACATCATCAAACTAAAGTGCCCAAAAAGGTGGCCGTTATTGGTGGTGGTAATACGGCTATGGATGCGGCGTCTGAAGCTGCTAGAATGGGTGCCAGAAAAACTGTCTTGGCTTATAGAAGGTCAAAAAAAGAGATGGGCGCCTATGATTTTGAGTATGATTTAGCAATAGCCGCCGGAGTTGATAGCCTTTTTAATGTTACTCCTATTGAAATTCTTGGAAATAAAAAGGTGGAAGGGGTAAAATTTGCTAAAACCGAAGTGGTTGACGGTAAACTTCAAACGAATATGAATAATGTTTTTACTGTCAAATGCGATATGGTCATCAAAGCAACAGGGCAAGCAAAACAAGGTTCATTCTATAAACTAATAGACGGCCTTGAAACAGATGATAAAACCAGAATTGTGGTCAATGCCGAGACCTTTCAAACCTCAAAAGAAAATTATTTTGCAGGTGGAGATGCAATCAATGGAGGTGCCGAAGTTGTCAATGCGGCCTATGACGGTAAAATGGCAGCGCAAGGGATTCATAATTGGCTGAATAAGTGAGCAGTATTCAGTTGGCAGTATTCGGTAAGAATAAATCATTGATTAGTATGATATAAAATGATTTGATTTTAGTAAAAAAACAAGTCAGCGAAAATCAGCGTCATCAGCGTTCCAAAAAAAGTTACAAATATAAAACAGTACAGATAACACAAATAAAAATCAGTGAAAATCAGCAAAATCAGCGTCATCAGTGTTCCATATAAATGAGTGATAGTTTGATTACAGCCGAGATTTATTTTCAAAGTTAAAAACAAACTAAATGAGATTCCTGCCTTCGCAGGAATGATAAAATAATACAAATATGATTGATTTATCAATAAACTTCGCAGGTATAAAAGCACCAAATCCGTTTTGGCTAGCCTCAGCCCCGCCAACAAACTCAGGATACCAAATTATGAAAGCCTTTGAAGCCGGTTGGGGTGGTGCCGTATGGAAAACACTAGGCGTACCCGTAGTAAATGTGTCTAGCCGTTACGGTTCGGTAAACTATAGAGATACCCGAATGATGGGGTTCAATAATATTGAATTGATAACCGACAGGCCGTTAGCCGATAACCTACGCGAAATAGAAGAGGTTAAAAAATATTTTCCGAACCATGCAGTAATTGCCTCTTTAATGGTAGAAAGTAAAAAAGAATGGCACCAAATTATTAAAGATGTAGAAAATGCCGGTGCTGACGGTATAGAACTAAACTTTGGTTGCCCACATGGTATGTGTGAACGCGGTATGGGCTCGGCGGTAGGGCAAGAACCCGAAGTGTTAAAATTGATTGTTGAATGGGCTAAAGAAGCCGCTACCGTACCGGTAATTACCAAACTGTCTCCCAACATTTCGCATATTATTGACCCGGGATTGGCTGCGGTACAAGGTGGTACCGATGCCTTGTCATTGATTAATACCTTAAAAAGTATTGTGGGAATCGATTTAGACAGCTACGCGCCTTATCCTATTGTTGACGGCAAAGGCACCAATGGAGGATATTGCGGCCCGGCAGTAAAACCCATTGCCATGCACATGGTTAAAGATTTGGCACAACATCCTGAGATTTGCAAAGTGCCTATTTCGGGTATTGGCGGGATTGAAACGTGGCGTGATGTAGTTGAGTTTATCTTACTAGGAGCCACTTCTATTCAAGTCTGTACGGCAGTAATGCATTATGGTTTTGGCATAGTACGTGAAATGGAAGCCGGTGTACGCCAGTTTATGGAAGATAAAGGCTATAATACAATCTATGATTTTGCCGGAAAAGCCTTGCCAAATATTACCGAATGGAAACATCTCAATTTAAAGCATAAAGTAATTGCCAAAATCAATTCTGATACGTGTATTGGTTGTGATTTGTGCTATATTGCTTGTGATGACGGAGCGCATCAGGCCATTTCTTTGCCCGGCGATGCCGATAACAGAATCCCTACAATTATAGAAGAAAATTGTGTAGGTTGTAATCTCTGTTCATTGGTTTGCCCTGTAGAAAATTGTATTACTATGGTCAAAACCGATGATGGCACTGAGCATATCTCTTGGGAAGAAAGAACGCTGGCAGATGATGTTCCTGTAACTTTTGATGATGACAGGGCCGGAGGGAAAGGGCATTTTGTACCAAAACCTACCGATGCCTTAAAATAAATTTTTACAGTAGGGTTTATAATAGAAAAGTTCCCGTTTTTAATTTCTTAAAAAGGGAACTTGCTATGAAAAAAGAGGTGAAGTGTGTTCACCATACTTTATGACGTAATTGTGATAAAATACTTACTGAAAATTATTCGGGTTTGTACTTATAAGTCTCTTGGTTGATTCCGGTACCACTTACATACTTATTATTGAAATACTTACCACCGATATTTACACTATTTTTATAGTAAAAATTAGCGATGCCATGTTTTAAATTATTCTGCCAAGTACCTTCATAGATGTTTCCGTTGGTATAATAATATATGCCATAACCACTTCGTATGCCATGACTGTAATTTCCTTTATATTTAGAGCCGTCATGCCAAATATAAGTCCCTTGGCCATGCCTTTTATCATCAACCCAAGCCCCTTGATAAGTATCTCCGTTATTCCAAGTATATTTTCCTTGGCCATGGCGTAAACCGCCTTTCCACTGCCCGACATATTTACCGCTAGGGTATTGCATAGTGCCGGTACCGTTTAGGCAATCGCCCGAGATGCATTTAGGGCTGGTAATTTCATCCTGTTCTACTTGTTCGGTTCCCATAACGCCATTTTCACTTGTAGCTTTATCAAGAACCTTTTGTGATGTTGCAATGACAGAATCTTTGGCTTTTTCTGTTTTTGTGTCTTCAGATTGTGCTGATATCCCTAGAGGGAACAATAATAATAATAATAAAATCTTTTTCATTGGTGTGTGTTTATCGATTCTTATTTGTACTGGTGACAGTTGTATTGAACAATTATAATAATTTCTTTTTGATTATGTTAGCAACATTGATTTCGCGTGCCTAAATTTACATTTTTTATAGGCGACATATAGAACTCACTATTTACCCTTTCTATGTGTACCAAAATTTGACATGTTCGTTTCATAAAGGTACTTTAAAGGAAGTTATAAAACATCATTTTTAACGTTAAAAAGTAAAAAATAGTATAATTTAAAGCAATTTCTTATCCAAAAAAGTTAGTTTTAAACAGTGGTGAATCAGTATTTTAAAAAAGTAAGTATCAAATCTTTAACGGTATTTTAAAATGGGCATAAAATCATTAAAAAGTATTCTCGGGGCAACCGATATCTATTTACTTGATCAAATCTTAAAAAACAGGTATCAAGCCAATGAAAAAATTTTGGATGCCGGTTGCGGAAAAGGTAGAAATATGTATTGGTTTTATCAAAACGGATATAGGTTGTATGCTTTAGACCGTGATTCGATATCTGTAGGTTATGTCAAAGAAATGTATCCTAAAATAGTTGAGAATATCACTATTTCTGAATTAAACAGTATTCCTTATAGGGATAATTTTTTCAATCATATCATTTCAAATGCCGTATTACATTTTGCTGAAAATACGGCTCATTTTGAAGCTATGTTTGCTGAATTGATTCGTATTTTAAAAGTTGGCGGCTCGTTGTTTATTAGGATGACCTCATCAATAGGTATTGAAAATTCTATTGTAGAAATCTCCGATGGCGTGTATGCCATCCCTGACGGAAGCACTCGTTTTTTAATTACCAGAGAACATATTCGGCAATTGACAGATAAACATCGCTTATCACTTTTAGAGCCCGTAAAAACAGTAAATGTTGATTGCCGGCGTTGTATGACAACATTGGTATTTCAAAAAGAATAATTTGGGCTAAACCAAAAAACCCAAGCTATTTTCGAATAGCTTGGGTTTGATTATTATGAAAAAATTGAATTATGCGAAAATTTTTTTGGCTCTTTTTTTACCTTTTGTAAATTGGCTTTTAAAGGTGTCTAAGGTGTCAAAAAAGATTTCTTGTTGATTTGCTAATAACCGAAAGCCTCCTTTGAGGGCTTTAGCAGTTACGCCTTGCCATTGTTGGGCAATTGTCAGTGATTCAGAAATCACCTCATCAGTTGTTTTTAAAGCAATATCATTTACTTTTTTAGCCACTTCTTTAGTACTTTTCAGGATACTTTTTTGGGCTTCTTTTTTAACTTTTTTAGTGCTCATTTTAAACTGTTTTAAATGTTATTGGATTATTGTAACTATTCACTCACTCACATTTCGGCCATAAAATGCTCTTTTTTCGCCTCGAAATGGAGCAACTGAATAGTTACGAATTATTTTGCGGCTTACGAATTTGCTTTTGCGGCTTTGATTGCTTGCGCTTTCCATTGTGAGGTATTGTAGATTTTTATATTTACAATACCGGCATCGGTAAGCACTTTATTAATATTTGCTACGGTCATTTTAGCCAGGCCTTCATAAGATGTAATTCCTGCAGCATTGAGAATGGTTTCTATTTTAGGGCCAATACCTTTAATGACTTTTAGGTCGTTTTTTACTGTAGGTTTTTTTGCCACTACTTTTTTAGCTGCTGTTTTTATAACAGGAGTTTTTTTAGCAGTGGTTTTTTTTACTGCTTTTTTAGCGGTTGCCTTATTATTTTTTTTCTTTGAGGCTGTTTTTTTTGTCTTTTTTGCAGCCTTTTTCCCTTTTTTTTCAACGCCTTCTAACTTCGTTTTTACATCTTCTAAAACTTCTTCGGCTTTTTCTATAACGTCTTCAGCCACGTCTTCAACTTTTTCTTTTACTTCTTCTAATGTTTCAGCTACTTCTTTTTTTAATTTAGAAGTTATTTTTTCGGCTTTTTTAGCTAAAGGGTTTTCGGTTACAATCTCTTTAGCTTGTTCAAACATTTTTGGGTCATAGCCTACTAAATCTTTTAATCGGGTAGTGCCTTTTTCAAGTTGTTGTTTAATGGTTTCAGTAGCTTCTAAGAACATTTTGATTTGCTGCTCAGTGATAGGCTCTGTTTTTTTTATCAGTTTAGATGTTAATTTTTGCCATTTTTCACCGGTTTTCACGGTGGTTTCTATCGCTTCGAAAGAGGCATCAATTAGGGTGTTATTGATTTTCTTTACGCTTGCTTTGGCTTTTTCTAACTTACTTATTTTTTTTGCTTTTTTAGTTGCCATAATATATTGTTTTATTCGTTTGTTTATTATTTACGGTACAAAAATACGATGGGTTGGTTACAGATGAGTTGCAATTTAGAATCGAAGCAGTTTTAACCCATCTTATGCAATAGAGTTACGTTATGAGTTAGGAAAGCGCAATAAAATAGGGTGTTTTACTAAATTAAGCGTAGCACCACTACGGTTAATTTTGAAAACGCAGTGAAACGACCTATTTTGCAGTGATTTCTGAACGGAATAGGAAGTCTATTGCATAATCTGGGTTTAATCTGTAAAAGGCTCCAAAGATCTTGAATCTTATATCTCGGCCTGCGGTAAAATAGTGAGAGGGCTGTCTAAAAAGTAATACTTTCAAACAGCCCTCTCAGATTTTGACTAGCAAAATTTTATTCAAAATAGTGCTTAGTTTTTACTAAACAAAACTTTAGATCGTTTAAACCCTTTTAACAATTGCCCTTTGGCAGTTTCTAGGGTGTCAAAAAATAAGTCTTGTTGTTTTGCAGCTACTTTTAAACCGCCTTTAATGGCTTTATGTGTAACCCCTTGCCATTGCTCGGCTACTTTTAGGGTTTCTAATACCACTCCTTCGGTTGATTTTAGTGCAATTTCGTTTGCTTTGATTGCTACGTCTTTTATGGTTTTACTTACTTTTTTTGTCGCTGTTTTTTTGTTTTTTGTTGCCATTTTTTAATTATTTTATGATTGTAAATCGTTATTTTTTTAAGTATGGTGCAAACATACGATGAGGTAGTTACAGATGAGTTGCAGGGAAGAATAGTTTTGTTATTTCTTTGTAGGAAATAGTTAGGGTTTGGTAATTAGTCTCTACATTTTTTTCAACTAATTTCTTCAATCTCTTTGATTAGTTTCTTGGTTTCGGGAAGTGGGTCGATGCCATATTCTTCATCGAGTACATCTACACATTTTTGGTAGGTTTTAATGGCTTGCGGCCTGTTTCCTTTGATACGATATGCCTGCATTTGCAAACGATAGGCATCTTCCCATGTAGGGTCAATAGAAATGGCATTTTGTGCCAACCGAATGCTTTCGGTAGGGTTTTCTTCTACCAGAATTTCAGCCAAAGTAATATATGCTCCTAAAATTAACATTTGTGTTTTTTCGCGTTCTTCAGATGACCAATCTTCGTAAATACGATTGGGCAAATAAATCCCTTGATAGATTTCTATGGCCGATTTATAGGCTTTTTTTGAAATGGTATTGTTTTCGCCTAAGGCTTCATTTCCGATAATGACATATTTTTCAAGTGCTTCAACATCTATCCAAATACGTTCTAAATTTAACTGATAACTAATGCCTTGCCGAATGATATATGTAGGTTCTGTTCTTGGGGGCCGCTCGGGTTCCAAGACTTTATTGATACCGTGTAAGGCTACTTTGAAATCCCTGTCATCGCCTTCTTCCCACAGGTGGTCCATAATTTTTTCTTTGTGCAGTGCATGGCGGTGCCGGTTTGAAATAAAATACTGAAGTAATTGGATGGTTTTGTCTCTTCCCCACTCTTTGGGGTCAATTTTAGTATTGTTGCGCCATAGATTAAATTGCCCCAATGTTTGAATACGTATAGGGGCATTTTTTTGAAAAGTTTTTAATTTGTCTAATGTATCGAGTAATTGAGACATGTGATATATTACTTCTTTTTACTTAGCTTGTCAATTTTAGCATGTAGCTTTTTAATTTCGCCGGCCAGTTCATTAATTGATTTCTTTACTTTTTTAAAGTCTGACCGCGACGCATTTCGCCATTGGTCTATATGTACTTTTTCGCCAATTTCATCACCTAGGTGACTAATTTGGTCTTGAATCTGGTCTTGTATTTGTGCAATTTGCTTTTTGGGGTCTTTGATAGTATCCATAATAACTTTCGGCCCTACTTGTGCTACGGTTTTCCACATGTCTAGGCTCTTTTTTAGAATTCCTTCGCGTTGCTCGGGAGAATGCTCTTTGGTGGCTTCTAAAGTTAGTTCAGACAGTTTTTCTTGGATAAAGGTAACAGCTTCTTTAAAGTCAGAAAAACGCTGTTCGTCACCACCTTGCACATGTGATACTTTTCCACGCCATTGTACGTTAGATTCGCCATCTTCTTCAAATATTTTTTGGTGAAAACGAACCATAAAAGAAGCGGTTTGTTCTGGTTTTTTTGCCATGGTATTTTATGATGTTAGTAGTTGGAAGACAGATACTTGAAGTTTATTGTTGGCTTCCAACCATTGTTGATATTTATTTTAACCGGGTTCTCTTTCAGAACCCACTTCCCGCAAGATGAGGCCTCGAAAGGCATCATTTACCGTATTCCCTTCATAGAGTACCTTGTAGACTTCGGTTGAAATGGGCATTTCTACTTTGTAATCTTTGGCGAGTTCCATTACTACTTTGGCAGTTTTTACGCCTTCGGCAACTTCAGACATTTCTTCGATGATTTGTTCTAAGCATTTTCCCTTGCCCAATTGGTATCCTACATAGTGATTTCTACTTTTATCACTAGAGCAGGTAGCTACCAAATCGCCCATTCCGGCCAATCCGGCAAAAGTCCTACTTTTCCCACCCATTGCAACGCCTAATCTGGTCAATTCTGCCAACCCTCTAGTAATGATGGCTGCCCTGGTATTATCACCGGCATTGGCACCATCACCCATACCGGTGGCGATGGCAACAATATTTTTTAAGGCGCCACCTAATTCACACCCTATCACGTCTTCATTGGTATATACCCTAAATAGGCCTGTGCTAAATATTTGTTGCAATCTTTTGGCAATGGTTTCGTCTACCATGGCAATGACAGCTGCTGCCGCTTTGCCATGATGGATTTCTTTGGCTAAATTAGGGCCCGTCAATACGCCTGCCGGATGCCCGGGCATTTCTTGCTCTACAATTTCGGTCATGC
Organism: Flavobacteriia bacterium; assembly: GCA_011330545.1. GTDB lineage: Bacteria > Bacteroidota > Bacteroidia > Flavobacteriales > Flavobacteriaceae > Aureibaculum. Next base: position 2,518 of record DRQI01000384.1, on the reverse strand, counting down.
GCATTTTTGTACCCATTTCTAATCCTTTTGCCAAGCTAATAATTGGCACCCAAGGCCTAATATACGGTTTTGCCTTTTGCAATACTTCCCTAAAGTTTTGTGAGGGGATGCCCATTACAATTACGTCGGCATTCTCAACAGTTTCTCTTATGGAATACGATGCTTTTAACGATTTGTGCAATTTAGTTTGGGGCAAGTATTTTTCATTAGAATGTTTTTCATTGATTTCATCAACGGTTTCTTTACTTCTCGCCCAGAGTATGGTCTCACTATTTTTTGCTGTTAATGAGGCTACGGTAGTGCCCCAAGAACCTCCTCCTAATAATCCTACTTTGAGTTTCATTGGCTACTTGTTTATCGTTTGGTTTTTAGAAAAAGTTAACTCTCTAATTCATTCAAATACATATTTCTGAGCTCTTCTACATAGTTATTGATATGTTTTACTTTCCACTCAGAAGTATCAATTGGGTCTAACACTACAACTTCTATATGTGTAGGTTTTAAAATACTGCTTCCTTTAGGCATGGCCATATAGGCATTTTTAATGACTATAGGAATGATGGGTACGCCTCCTTTAATCGCCAAATGAAAAGCTCCTTTTTTAAAGGCTCCTAATGTTTTACTTCCACTTCGCGTACCTTCAGGAGCAATGGCTACAGAAATGCCGTTTTTTAAGGCATCTACTGCGGGTTTCATAGCTTCGATGGCTTTTGCCCTGTCTGACCTATCGATAAAAATGGCTCCCAAGGCTTTAAAAAGTGGCCCGATAGGCGTCATTTCCAATTCTTTTTTTGCAATGCCTGTAACATCTTTACGCAGTAATTTCATTAAAATAAAAGCATCTGCCGAACTTTGATGGTTAAAACAGAAAATGGCGGGCCTAAAATCTTCTAAATTGTGTTTTCCTTTTACGGCAATATCCAATCCGGCGAGTTTGGTTCCTAAATCGCCTAAACTGGCCAAAGTGGTATTTACGGCTTCTTGCCTTGACATGGTAACGGCACCTTTTGCCAAGCCTTTTAGTACAGAGGGATAGATACTGGCAATGGCCATTCCGGTTCTAAATCCATTGACTACAGGTGTACCTTTCGTTTCTTCAAAGCGTAAAATGGGCCAATCGTTTTCAAAGGCCAATTGTGAAAGTTTACTGTCGGGATTCGTAGCACGGGGTTTTCCGATAATTTCCAATAACGGGTAGTCTTCAATACTATCGGTATAGAAAAAACTTTTTGAGAGGTCGATATCATTCTTTTTTGCAAACTTACGTGCGGCATTTGCTTTGCCTTCCCCCCAACACATCTCTTCAATGTTTCCGGTAAACCTACCTTTATGGACTTCTAATTTGGTACAAAAAATATCTTTGATACCCAACTCTTTGGCCACTGGTTGTATCTGGTAAATAGTAGCTGCTGAAACAATAACTACTTTATGCCCTTTTTCTAGATGTGAAGCTATCAATGACCGTGATTCGGGATAAATAGTATTGGCAAGGTGATTTGAATAGACATCTTCGCCCAATGTTATAAAATCTGATTCTTTAATTCCTTTGATTCCCAATGCTGTTATTTTTGTCAATATTTCAAAATCGCGGTTTCCCGAAGCATAAATTATAGCTGATGCAAACTGAGAAAGGATTTCTTTGGTAGTGGTTTCACCGCTCAGCAGTCTTGATTGTAAGAATTTTTTGGCAGAAAAATCATTGATTAATGTTCTGTCTAAATCAAAAAACGCGGCAATATGTGCTCCTTCTTCTTGTTTTAGAACTTCTTCTGAAACACTGTTGAGTTCTGAACCGGGCACTATCTCTTTTTCTTCTACATCTTCTTTGGTTGCTTTTTTAGTACTGTTAATTTCAAGTTGTTGTAAAAAGCGCAACCGTTGGGTTAAATCTTCTAATAAAAGCATCCACCTTTCAAGTTGCTCATAATCTATCTCGCCATTGACAGGAGTAAGTTTACTGTTTTTTGCCAATCGTAAGGCACTTATTAAAAACGGTTTTGAAACACTGTCTAATCGCCTGATACGTCCTTGCCAGTGTAATTCTTTTCCTTTAAAGAGGCATAATTCTATAAAATCATCATCAGAAAATTCATCTTCTAAATCCCAACAATTCAGCGTATGGCAAACCACTTTATTGGCCTCTAAATAAATAAAGAGGATGGCGTTAGAAACAAATAACTCTTGTGATGCCAGCAGCGCAGTAATATCTTTTGTAGAATCGGTTATAATGGCTCTCCAATTCTTGTCAAAAAGGTATAATTCTTCTTCTATTTCGCTACTAAATTCAGGCTTGTTGGTATAGAAAAATTCAAATTTGAACAAATTTCTCAACCGCATTATTTCTTGCCAAAAATGTAAGATTCGGTCTTGTGATGTATCGTCTTTTATTTTCACCAATGCCATTTCAATAAAAGCGCGATGGTACAAATGCCCAGAAGACATATTGGCATAATAGGTAGCCGTTAGGTATTCGGTTGGAGCTAAGCTAAATTGAGTTTTTAGTCCGGCTTTGCTCTTT
>DRQI01000383.1 GCA_011330545.1 Flavobacteriia bacterium | reverse complement strand
GAAGAAGAAACGATATTAGATGTTCAACGTATTTTAAAAGAAGAATTTGAAGATTAACAGTTAATTTAAACTATATCGAATCGAAAAGAATTCCTCTAGGCTCTGCCTCGAGGTTTCCGATTTACCTCTCCTTGGGAGAGCCTGCCTGACGGTAGGCAGGGTCGAAACTGCCTTTTGCAGTTTCGGGTGAGGTAAAATACCAAATTTCGGTTTTTGACCCTAAGGTCAAAATGAAACCAGCGAAATACCCCTATGGCTTGCCTCGGGGATAGTTGGTTTCAAGAAATTTTTTATTAACTGATAAATTTTAAAACTAGTGGAGCAGTTTGTAGGAACAGGTGTGGCATTAATTACCCCGTTTACAGAAGATAGAAAAGTAGATTATAATGCCTTAGAAAAACTGGTAAATTACCAAATTGACAATGGTATTGATTATTTGGTGGTACAAGGTACTACGGGTGAACCGGCAACGCTCAGTGCAAAAGAAAGAGCACAAGTTAGAGAGGCCGTTGTAGCTGTTAATAATGCCAAATTACCGTTGGTTTTAGGCATAGGCGGAAATTGTACCCAAGCTGTAATTGATGAAATTAATGCCGCTAATTTAAAGGCATTTGACGCCATTTTGTCTGTTGCCCCATATTATAACAAACCTACACAAGAAGGGTTTTATCAACATTTTAGTGCCATCGCAAAAGTATGCCCGAAACCGATAATACTGTATAATGTTCCGGGAAGGACAGCAAAAAATATAAGTCCTGAAACAGTTTTTAGGTTGGCATCAGATTTTGACAATATTATTGCCCTTAAAGAAGCCGGCAATAGCGTACACCAATATTTACAACTCATAAAAAATAAACCCGATGATTTTTTAATCATTTCGGGTGATGACGATTTGGTACTTGGGGTAGTCCTTGCCGGAGGGGCAGGCGTCATTTCGGTAATCGGACAAGCATTTCCAAAAGAATTCGCTACTATGATTCGACTCGGAATTGAAGGAAAAGCCAAACAGGCCTACCAAATTCATTATCAATTAATGGATTGTATCAATTTAATTTTTGAAGAAAATAATCCGGCCGGAATCAAAGCGCTGCTCAAAGAAAAAAAACTTTGCGAACCCTTTGTCCGTTTGCCTTTAGTAGAAGCGAGTAAACAATTACAGCAAAAAATACATGGCTTTGTAGATAACTACCTAGCATAGGGAAAAGCGTATTTTTCTCGTAGTATCTACACTCTAAGTATTAACAAACTTTTAGTAATCTTTCGTGCAATGCTATAAAAAGTAACCCTATTTTTGTCACTTTCAAAAAATAGTTTTATTAATCCGTTTTAAATAAGTAATTTTGCAAAATGCAAAAAATGAAGAGACTTAGTGTTTTATTGTTGGTAACCATTGTATTTACAGCCTGTGGCGAATATCAAAAAGTATTAAACAAAGGTACTGTAGATGAGCAGTATAAAATGGCAACTGATTTGTATGAACAAGGCAAGTATAACAAAGCCATTCAGTTGTTTGAAAAGGTAATTCCCAAATACCAACGCAAACCGCAAATGGAGCGTATCCAATTTATGATAGCCAATGCCAATTATAAAACTAAAAATTATGATTTGGCGTCGTATTACTTTAATAGGTTTATTGGCAATTATCCCAATAGCTCAAAAATAGAAGAAGCCTCTTTTTTAGCAGCACATAGTTATTATTTGTCTTCGCCAAAATCTAACAGAGACCAGGCAGATACAGAAAAAGCCCTAAATGCTTTTCAAGGGTTTATCGATAAATATCCAAACTCTGATAAGTTGGCAGAAGCCAATAAGTACTATGACGAACTTAGCAAAAGATTAGAAAAAAAAGCTTTTGACAATGCCAAACTGTATTATAAAACAGAACATTATAAAGCAGCCATCGTAGCCTTAGATACCTTTCTTGAAGACAATTTCGGAACCATCTATAAAGAAGATGCTATGGCTTATAAGTTTTTGGCTTCTTACGAGTTAGCAATGAAAAGTGTAGATTATAAAAAAGAAAAAAGAATCAATGATGCTATTTTGACGCATCAGCGATTTGAAAAAAGTTTTCCAACATCAACGAGGATAAAAGAATTTGCCGGATTGGTAGAAAACTTACAAAAAGAACTAAAATTATTGAAAAAACAACAAGAAAAATTTAAAACCAATGGATTATAAAAATTCTGAAGCACCCTTAACAACCGTTACGTACGATAGGACTAAAATTGAAGAGCCTACCAATAATATTTATGAAGCCATTTCAATCATGGCAAAAAGGGCCGTTCAAATTAGTGAAGATTTGAAAATTGAATTGATTGATAAATTAGAAGAATTTGCTACCCATAATGATAGTTTGGAGGAAATTTTCGAAAATAAAGAACAAATAGAAGTTTCTCGTTTTTACGAAAAATTACCAAAACCCACTGCAATGGCTATTGAAGAGTGGTTGAAAGGTAAAATATATTACAGAAAACAAGAGGCAGAAGCTAAAAAATAATGTCTGTACTAAGCGGTAAAAATATATTAATTGGCGTTACTGCCGGAATTGCTGCTTATAAAATTACGTATTTAGTAAGGTTATTTATCAAAGCAGGGGCTAATGTACAAGTAGTAATGACGCCTGCCGCCAAAGATTTTGTAACGCCGCTTACCCTCTCTACACTGTCTAAAAATCCGGTACACTCAACTTTTTATGATATAAAAGATGAAAATGAAGTGTGGAACAACCATGTTGATTTAGCACTTTGGGCAGATTATTTTGTCATTGCCCCGGCAACGGCTAATACCTTATCTAAAATGGCCAACGGCACTTGCGATAACTTACTGCTGGCCACTTATTTATCTGCAAAATGCGATGTGTATTTTGCGCCGGCGATGGATTTAGACATGTACCGACACCATACCACCAAAGAAAACTTACAAAAATTAGAACAGTTTGGCAATGTGATGATTCCCGCTGAAAGTGGTGAATTAGCCAGTGGCTTGGAAGGCGAAGGTAGAATGGCAGAACCCGAAACCATCATGTCGTTTATAGAAAATGATATAATCTCACAATTGCCGTTGCGAGGAAAAAAAGTTATAATAACCGCAGGGCCAACCTATGAAGCCATTGACCCCGTTCGGTTTATAGGAAACCATTCCTCAGGAAAAATGGGATTCGAATTGGCAAAACAAGCCGCTAACTTGGGAGCTCAAGTAATTTTAATTTCAGGGCCGTCTAATGAAAAAGTATCACATACGCTCATCCAACGTGTTGATGTGGTAAGTGCCGATGAAATGTATCAAGCCACCCATCAATATTATAAAGATGCTGACATTGCTATTCTAGCAGCAGCAGTGGCTGATTTTAAACCGGCCGCTATCGCATCACAAAAAATTAAGAAAAAAGATGCCGGTATGGTTATTGAACTCACACCAACCAAAGATATTTTGGCATCCTTAGGAGCACAAAAACAACATCAATTCTTAGTGGGTTTTGCTTTAGAAACCAACAATGCGTTGGCAAATGCCAAAGGCAAATTAAAACGTAAAAACTTAGATTTAATCGTACTCAATTCATTAGAAGATAAAGGGGCGGGCTTTAAAAAACCAACCAATAAAATTACCATTATTGATAATAAAGAAAATATTATGGAGTTTAATTTAAAACCCAAGGCGGCTGTTGCCCAAGATATTTTTGATGAAATACTTAAAAAAATAAATGCGTAAACTATTTTTTATACTCGTTTTTAGTGTCATTTCACAAGTAAATAGCCAAGAATTGAATTGCTTGGTTATTGTTGATGCTCAACAAGCTCAAAATTCTAATACACAAACGTATAGTAATTTGAAGGATGCTGTTTCTGAGTTTATGAACAATACCCGATGGACCACAAATAAATACAAGCCTCAAGAAAAAATTAATTGCTCCATAACATTATTTGTTACCAAACAAATCTCTTCAAATGAGTTCGATATAGATTTTCAAATACAGGCTTCCCGCCCGGTATTTAATTCAACCTATCAAACCCCTATTTTTAATTACAGGGATGAAAAAGTACGTATTGTATATAATGAGTATGAACCTTTAATTTATAATGAAACGAGTTTTGAATCGAATTTAATCTCAATACTTACCTTTTATGCCTATACTATTTTAGGAATTGATGCCGATACCTTTGCACCCCGTGGAGGAGAGAAATTTTATAAATTGGCAGAAAATGTTGTCAATCAAGCGCAACAAGGAGGTTATTCAGGATGGAATAGGATAGATGGCAGCAAAACGCGTTATCAGCTAAACGAAAATTTACTGTCACCCGTTTACAAAGATTATAGAGACTTATTGTATACCTATCATTTAAAAGGGTTGGATGTGATGAGTGAAAATAAGAAAGAAGCTAAAAAAAATATAGCAGCGGCATTGATGAAACTCCAAAATATTTATAACAGGCGGGCGAATGCCTATTTATTACGCGTATTTATTGATGCCAAGTCTGATGAAATTGTAGACATCTTTTCAGATGGCCCTAGGATAAATACGGCAAACCTTAAAGAAATGCTGTTAAAAGTTTACCCTACCTTTAATGCCAAATGGGAAAAGATTAAATCTTAAAACTTCTAAAAGCAGTATTTTTTCAATCTCTATCCCCTAACTATTCCGTATCAAGAAATTTTTAGTTAAGTTTGAACAGTGTAAATACACCCATTTTTCTGACGAATAATACGATAAATGTTAGCATCACTTTCTATAAAGAACTACGCTTTAATCGATAGCCTTTTTGTTGAATTTCACAATGGCTTTTCTACCATTACAGGAGAAACCGGAGCCGGGAAATCGATTCTTCTAGGTGGATTGGCATTGATTTTAGGGAAAAGGGCAGAACTATCCAGTTTAAAAAACAAAGAGAAAAAATGTGTCATTGAAGGAGAATTTCTAATTTCAAAATATGATTTAGAGCCTTTTTTTAAAGAACACGACTTAGACTTCGAAAAACATACCATCATCAGAAGGGAAATCTTACCCAATGGCAAATCAAGAGCCTTTGTAAATGATACGCCAACGACGCTTGCGGTATTATCGTCATTAAGTGATAAATTAATCGATGTACATTCACAACATCAAACCTTACAGTTGGCAGATACGCAATTTCAATTTTTGATTGTAGATGCATTGGCAAAAAACACAACATATTTAAAATCATATCAAAAAGGATTACAGATATATAAAAAGTTACAAAAAGAACTACAACAGTTAGTAAATACCCAACAAGAAGCAACCCAACAACACGAATATCATTCTTTTTTATTAAAAGAGTTGGAAGAAGCAAATTTTAAACCCGACGAGCAAAGGTTTTTAGAACAGATCCTCGAAAAACTCAATCATATAGAAGAAATAAAATTACACCTTACAGAAGCGCATCAACTCGCCACAGCCGATGAAATAGGAGTTGCCAATTTATTACAACGTTACGTTACTATCATTGAAAAACTGAGCCAATTTAGTAAAGAATTTGAAAGTTTGTCAGAAAGAATTAAAAGTGTAAAAATAGAATTTGACGATATAGTGTATGAGCTCGAGAATAATAACGAATTAATATCGTATAGTCCGCAAGAAATTGAAAAATACAATGAGAGGTTACAGTTGTTGTATGATTTGCTAAAAAAACATCAGGCGGCCAATATCGATGAATTGTTAGAAAAACAACAGCAATTAGTAGTAAAGGTAGGTTATGTAGAAAATGCTTCCGAAATTATCGCAGCAAAAAATGCCGAAATTTCCGTGGTAGAAAACCAACTCAATTCATTGGCACAATCTATACACGATACGAGAAAAAAGGCAATACCAATCTTGATAAAACGATTAAAAGAGTTGTTAAAAATGCTTGAAATGCCTGCTACTTCCTTTAAAATTAATATCGTTAAAACAGATGCGTTTTTTGCCAATGGCAAAGACCAATTAGAATTTTTAATAGCAACCAACAAAGGCAGTACATATAAAAGCGTAAAAAAAGTGGCCTCAGGAGGCGAAATGTCAAGGATAATGTTGGGGGTAAAAGCTATTTTGAGTAACCACCTTAACTTACCCACTATTATTTTTGATGAAATAGATACCGGCGTTTCAGGAGAAGTTTCTAACAGGATAGCTTCGGTAATGGTAAAAATGAGTCAAAATATGCAAGTACTGGCAATTACACACTTGCCACAAATTGCCGCTAGGGGAAATTATCATTACAAAGTATATAAAACCGTAGAAAACCACCAAACAGCCACTAATATTAAATTGCTTTCAGAAACCGAAAGAATTGATGAAATTGCAGAAATGCTAAGCGGTAAAAATGTTACCGAAGTGGCTTTTAATCATGCAAAACAATTGCTAAATCAATAATTTTAACGATTTTAAATAGCGAATACAAAATATTCATTTATTTTTGTTAAACTTATTATACAGCCTTAAAAAGGTTTCAATGAGAGCGCTTTAACTAACCAAAGAATAAGACTTAATTATGTACAATTTATTAAAAGGAAAAAGAGGCATCATTTTTGGTGCTTTAGATGAACATTCCATCGCATGGAAAACGGCAGAAAAAGCACACGAAGAAGGAGCGAAATTTGTATTGACAAATGCACCGATAGCTATGAGAATGGGTACCATCAATGAATTAGCCGAAAAAACAGGCTCAGAAATTATACCGGCAGATGCCACTTCTATGGAAGATTTAGAAAACTTAGTAACAAAATCAACAGCCATTCTCGGCGGTAAATTAGATTTTGTGCTACATTCAATAGGGATGTCTGTAAACGTTAGAAAAGGCAGGCATTATACCGACCAAAATTATGATTATACTACCAAAGGTTGGGATGTTTCAGCAGTATCATTTCACAAAGTAATGAGTGTTTTATACAAACAAGATGCGATGAACCCTTGGGGTTCAATTGTAGCACTTACCTATATGGCAGCACAACGGGTATTTCCCGATTATAATGATATGGCCGATAACAAAGCCTATTTAGAATCTGTAGCCCGAAGTTTTGGCTATTTTTTCGGCACCGATAAAAAAGTTCGGGTAAATACTATTTCACAATCACCAACACCTACAACTGCAGGGCAAGGCGTAAAAGGTTTTGACGGCTTTTTTACATATGCCGATAAAATGTCGCCTTTGGGCAATGCTACGGCAGATGAATGTGCAGACTACACCATCACCTTATTTTCAGATTTGACAAAAAAAGTAACATTACAAAATTTATTTCACGATGGCGGATTTTCTAACATGGGTGTAAGTCAGTCTGTTATGGATTATTTTGAAGAAAAGTGATAAGAACAATTATTTTGAATAATAGTAAGTAAAAAGTATAATTTTTTAAGAAAAAAAACGTTTGTTAATATATTAATCCAATTTAAACTACTCAATTATGAAAAGAAAAGCTACCATTGGTCTTTTGCTCTTGTTTTTCTTTCCGTTTGTATGGCATGCAAATGCCCTTATAAGTAAAGGAAAAAAAAATGTAGATATAGTAGCTGCTCCGCCCAATGATGATTGTGCCAATGCCATTGCATTGACCGTAAACAGTGATTTTTTATGTACCAATACAACATCAGGAACTGTTGCTGAAGCTACAGCCTCAGGTGTGGTAAGCGGATGCCCCGGTACTCCGGCAAATGCCAATGATGATGTTTGGTATAAATTTGTGGCTACAGACACTTCTCATAAAATTGAATTATTAAATATTGCCGGCTCACAAACAAATATGTACTATATGGTATTTGACGGCGGTGCAACCGGTGATTGTGCTACCATGACAGGCATTTTTTGTGGAAGTACCAATCCGGGAACCCCAACAGGCCTTACCGTTGGAAACACGTATTTTATAAGTGTTTTTACCGATTCGCCAGCATCAGGGGCAGATACTACTTTTGATATCTGTGTAGGTTCAACACCAACGACACCTTCCAATGATGATTGTGCAAATGCATTAGCAATTACCAATTTGCCATTTAACAGCTCAATGGATGCTACCTCAGCAACCAACAACGCCGGTTTTATTACAAGTGCGGGTTGTATGGATTTGAATGACGGCGTTTGGTATACCGTAGTAGGTGACGGTGGGAAAATTACCATTACCGTTACGCCCGACGCATGGGATGCCGCCATAGGTGTTTATGAAGGAAGTTGCGGTGCCCTTACCTGTGTAGGCGATAGTAATGTGGGAGCTTCGGGCTTTGTAGAAGCCGTAGCTTTTACCTCTACTTTGAATAAAACATATTATATAAATATTGGATACCCAAGTGGTACTAATGATGAACCCGAAGGCGTTTTTACCCTGTCAGCAACAACCGATTTCTTATCGATAGACGATATCGTTGCCAAAGGATTTTATTACTTTCCGAATCCGGTTGAAAATACGTTAAAAATGAATGCCAATGAATCGATAGACCAAGTGAGTTTGTATACCATCTTAGGAAGAGAAGTAAAAAGGCTTACACAATCGTTAGATTTGAGCGCTGAACTAGACATGTCTAATTTGCCCGCCGGCACCTATTACGTACGCGTTACTATTGGCAATGCCAACGGCTCGTTTAAAGTTATAAAAAACTGATATAGGCCCATATAAAATATTGAATTAGAAGTCCTCTTTCAAATACTTGAAATGAGGACTTTTCTTTTATAGTTACACAGCTATTGGTTATCTTTGACAACTAAATACTACTTTTTTTGGATGTAAAATTTTCGATAATTATTCCGGTTTACAATCGTCCCGATGAAATTGATGAACTGTTAGAAAGCCTTACGCATCAAGATTATTCTGATGATTTTGAGGTAATTATAGTTGAAGACGGTTCAGAAATAAGTGCTGAAAATGGTATAACAAAATATCAAGGCCAACTACAACTCAGCTATTATTACAAAGAAAACTCAGGGCCCGGTTTAAGTAGAAATTTTGCGATGCAAAAAGCTACGGGTAACTATTTTATTATTCTTGATTCTGATTGTATTTTACCGCCATTTTATATAACAGAAGTATCAAAGGCATTGGCACATACCTATACAGATGCCTATGGCGGGCCGGATGCGGCTGATGATTCATTTACAACCATCCAAAAAGCAATCAATTATTCGATGACTTCCTTTTTGACAACCGGAGGCATACGGGGCAAGAAAAATTCGCCTAACAAATTTCAGCCCAGAAGTTTTAATATGGGCATTTCTAAAAAAGCCTTTAAAAGTACAAAAGGCTTTGGAAGCCAGCGTTTTGGAGAAGATATAGACTTGACTTTTCGTTTGTGGGAAAACGGTTATAAAACCCAATTGATAGAAAAAGCATTGGTATATCATAAACGTAGGGTAGATTTTAAAAGCTTTTTTAAACAAACCTTTCATTTTGGGGCAGCACGCCCTATTTTAAGTAAGCAACATCCGAAAACGGCTAAAATCACCTATTGGTTTCCAAGTATATTTATCATTGCTTTGGTTGGATCCATACTGTTTTCTTTAGCAGGAATATACCTTCCTCTGCAGTTATTTGGCGGATACTTTTTACTTATTTTTACAGATGCCTTTCTTCAAAGTAAAAATATCTCAGTGGCGTTGTACAGTATCCTCACGACAATTATTCAATTTTTTGGATACGGACTGGGGTTTCTCCGTTCATTTTTCAGGCTTCACCTAATGCAAAAATCTACTATTGATACTTTTCCTGAAATGTTTAAAAGTTCATAATGAATATTGTAGTTTTGCAATAAATAAAATATAGAATCAGAAATAAAGGTATGCAATACGCAAAAAATATATTAGAAACCATAGGAAATACGCCCTTGGTAAAAATTAATACCATTACCAAAGATATCGAGGCATTGGTATTGGCAAAAGTAGAAACTTTTAACCCGGGTAATTCAGTAAAAGACCGGATGGCCGTGAAAATGATAGAAGATGCCGAAATCGATGGACGGTTAAAGCCCGGAGGTACGATCATAGAAGGAACTTCTGGAAATACCGGAATGGGATTGGCCTTAGCAGCAATAGTAAAAGGATATAAACTAATATGTGTTATTGGCGACAAACAATCAAAAGAAAAAATAGATATTTTACGGGCTGTTGGGGCAGAAGTCGTAGTGTGCCCGAATGATGTAGAACCCGATGACCCGCGTTCTTACTATTCGGTGTCCAAACGATTATCTGAAGAAACACCCAACTCTTGGTATGTAAATCAGTATGACAATCCGTCAAATGCCATTGCACATTACGAACAAACCGCTCCTGAAATTTGGGAACAAACCGATGGTAAAATCACGCATTTTGTTGTAGGCGTAGGTACCGGCGGAACTATTTCGGGCATTGGTAAATATTTAAAAGAAAAAAATCCAAATATTAAAATTTGGGGCGTAGACACCTATGGATCAGTATTTAAAAAGTACCATGAAACAGGTATTTTTGATGAAAATGAAATCTACCCCTATATTACCGAAGGTATCGGTGAGGATATTTT
>DRQI01000382.1 GCA_011330545.1 Flavobacteriia bacterium | reverse complement strand
TAAAGATGGTAGCATCTGCTAAGAAACGTTCATAATTGCCTTGTAAGGCATGTGGCATTAGAGCTGTAATGACCTTTTGTACCACGCCTACATTTTGTACTAATGTATTGGCAAAAGGTTTCAAACCGTCAAAAGTATTGGCAATATTGACTGTCTCTTGTATTTCGGCAGCGAGTAATTCGAGTGCTTTTCCGTTTTTCATGGTAATTTTCCTACCTAATAAATCTAGCGATTGAATTCCGGTAGTACCTTCATACAACGAAATAATGCGAATATCCCTATAATATTGTTGCGGCATAAAATCAAAACAAAAACCATAGCCGCCTAAGACCTGAACTGCATTGCTAACAGCGCGTATGCCTTGCTCTGCGGGATAGGTTTTGGCAATTGGAGTCAGTAATTCTAAGAGTAAATGATACTTTTCTTTTTCTTCGGCAGTGGTACTTGTAACTTCTTTATCAGCATATATAGCCGTTTGTAAAATTAAACTCAAAGAACCTTCTACTATGGCTTTTTGTTCAAATAACATTCTTTTAATATCAGGATGGTTGATGATTAAGGTTTGTTCTTCTTGAACATTTTTTTGTCCTGAGCTGTTTAATTTTCTTCCTTGTGGGCGTTCATTGGCATATTTTAAAGAGGCGTAATATGCTGCTGAGGCGATGGCAGCTCCCATACGGCCTGTGGCGATACGAGCCTCATTCATCATTTGGAACATATATGACAATCCCTTGTTGGGTTCTCCTACAAGCCAGCCCCTACAATCATTTGTATCACCAAATACAATGTGGGTAGTACAATATCCTTTTTGTCCCATTTTTTCAAATTCACCGGCAATCAGGACATCGTTATAGGCTAATTCTCCATTATCTTCCGGCCTGTTTTTAGGCACAACGAATAACGATACGCCTTTAATTCCTGCCGGGGCACCTTCGATACGAGCCAATACTAAATGGACAAAATTGCTAGAAAATTGATGGTCTCCGGCAGAGATAAATATTTTTTGGCCTTTGATGAGATAATATTCATCATTTGTTGGTTTGGCACTGGTAACAACATCAGAGAGTGAACTGCCGGCTTGAGGTTCTGTTAAGCACATGGTACCGCCCCAAGTTAAGTCGAGCATTTTTGGAACATAGGTATCTTTTAGTTTTTGGCTGCCAAAAGATAGGATTAAATTGGCAGCGCCCGCCGTGAGTCCGAAATAACCCGGAACATGGTTGTTGGCAGCTTCCATAATAAAATAAGCTGCGTGAAAGATAGTAGAAGGCAGTTGTAGGCCTCCGTCATCAAAATCGTATAAGGCGCCTACCAAGCCCATTTCACCTCCTTTGTTAAATATGTTTTTAAATTGCTGATGGATATGAATTCTGCCGTCTTTGTAATAAGAAGGTTTTTCATCCATTTCTTTGATATATGGAAATAAGGCTGTGTCAGCAAAGGTTTTTACCGAATCAACAAAAATATCAATGGCAATTTTGTCATAGGCTTCAAAACGTGCGGCTTTTAATAAATTTTCGGTTTGATGTACGTCAAAGAGTAGAAATTTAAGGTTATTAATATCTATATAATCGTTTTTCATCAGTGTGTATTTTAATGCATAAAGCGGGTTAAATGTACTGCTTTTTATTTATTTTAGACAGCTGCGAAAAGCATAAAAAAACCCTTTTTCAGAAAGGTGACTAATGAGAAGTCAAAAGAAAAAAAGCTGTCTAAAAAATAATGTTTTTTAGACAACCTCTTTTTATAGAACTCATTTAAACTTTTTCAATTGGCTAATTTTCGCTTCAATTTTAAAAGTTTAAATGAGTTTATAGTATATTTTCGTTTTAAATATCTAAACTATTTAAAACTTCTTTTAATTTAGGGTTTGAAGGCCGTGGGGCATCAGCATTAAAAATATTGCCTTTATCATCGATTAAAATGAAACGAGGAATCCCCTCAATATTGTAATCTCTAATAAATTGTGAATTCCAATTGTTATCGGCAAATAACTGAATGCCACCTAATTCTTTTTCTTTTATCATTTGTTTCCAAGTATCATGCGCTTCTTTTTTATCAATAGAAATACTGACAAATGCGATATTCTTTCCATGAAATTCTTTTTCAACTTCTTTTAAAAACGGAATTTCCCTCTTACAAGGGGCACACCAAGTTGCCCAAACATCAATATATACATATTTTCCTTTCAAATCATCGAGTGAGGTAGTACCTCCCTTGTAATTTTCATACTTCACAAATTTAGGCGAGGGCGTACCTTTTAATTTTGCTATTTTAGAAGCGGCATCGTATCTTTTTACGATAAAATCAAACATGCCTTTGGTATCTTTGGCATCTAAGGCCACCAATGTAGAATCTAAATCTTTATATTGTTCTTTTAATTGAGTAAACCCTAATTTTTTATCGCCTACCGCTTTTAAAAAATCTTCCTCTTCTAAGGCATAGAGGTCATTTAAGTTCTCAAAGATATCTTGTTGCAGTAATACTTTTTTTGCCATATAGGTACTTCCTTCACTGCCATTACCGGTAAAGGTGATTGTTTCATCAAACTTATCAGTATCTAGGGTAAGGTTGATATCGTAGTTGTTTTCTAAGAAAAGAGTGGCATATTCGTTACCATCAAATAATCGGTAAACACCTTTAGAAACTTTTAACGTATCTTTAAAAGTACCATCGTCATGTAAGGTGATGGTTTTGATTACACTATTTGTATTGTCAATAATTTTTAGTTCTTTGCCTGCCGGATTTGTAATTTTACCCGATAAGGTAACATAATCTTTTATTTCAGCTTCTTTCTTACAAGCTGTTACTAACAATAAAACGGCTACTAATGTTGTAAATAATTTTTTCATTTTTATATTTTAATAATTTTAGTTGCACAAAAGTAAATATTTGTCTGCATAAAGACGTAGTTAAAAATTATTAATTACGTCATTTTACAGATTTATAATAGTTTAGCCATTCTTTTAACATTTTATTTGGAAAATAGGCAGTTAGAAAAACTTAGTTATCTTTATAATTTCAAGTAAACGTATACTTGAAGTTTCTTACTATTGAAAATGAATACTAATTGAAGGCCAATGTAAGGTAGGAAAAGCGCACAATTTTGTTGCTTATATTGGGATGGATATTGGTACCTTAAAGAAATTTTTATTGTAGCGGGGTAAAATAATTTGTTAATGTAATAAAGATGATAAGACCTTATGTATTAGCCGAAACTAACTGGAAGAATTTAAAAGATACTACGATTGATTTGGCAATTCTCCCTTGGGGTGCTACCGAAGCACATAATTTTCACCTTCCTTATGCTACGGATATTATAGAATCTGATTGCATTGCCATAGAATCGGCTAGAATAGCTTTTGAAAAGGGGGCTAGAATTATAGTCTTGCCTACAATACCTTTTGGTGTAAATACCGGACAGTCTGATATATTTTTGGATATGAATTTGAATCCCAGTACCCAATATGCCATTCTAAATGATGTTATTGCCGTTTTAAACCGTCAAGGAATTTATAAATTGTTGGTTTTTAATAGCCATGGAGGCAATGATTTTAAGCCTATATTAAGAGAATTGGGGCTTGTATTCCCTAAAATGTTTTTAGCAACTTCCAATTGGTTTCAATCATTAGACAAAACCGAATTTTTTAAAGAGTCAGGAGATCATGCCGATGAGATGGAAACCAGTTTGCTTATGTATTTAAGGCCAGAACTGGTATTGCCTTTAGGGGAAGCCGGGTTAGGGGCTGAAAAGAAAAATAAAATAAAGGGGGTTTCTGAAGGTTGGGCATGGACAGAAAGAAAATGGTCGCAAATAAGTGAAGATACGGGAGTTGGAAACCCTAAATTTGCCAACAAAGAAAAAGGAGAGCGTTTTTTTAAGGCTGTAACACGAAAAATGGCTGCCCTCTTTAGTGATATTGCCAGCCTTAATGTTGATAATATGTATCAGTAGAAAGTTGTGGTTGAACCACTAGCTCTATGAATCTTATTGTTGCTTTTCTAAAAATAAAAGATTTTTAAAAGTTTCATTAGTTGGATGTTTATTACTCAGTGGCACCATAGTTTTCAATAACTTTAAGCCACCATTTATTAAAAATTTAAACGGAATAATTTCTTGAAATTTAGAATCTTTTATTTCTATATTGCCAAATTTATCCGAGTATTCTTTTAGTGTATTAAGTTCGATAAAATCGCCGGTTTTTGATATTCTCCAAGTACCGGTAAATTGTTTTG
>DRQI01000381.1 GCA_011330545.1 Flavobacteriia bacterium | reverse complement strand
TTTGTAATGAGGGTTTAGTGCCTTTAACGTCTCTTCAACACCCTCGAGTAATTCAATGGGTTTTTCTAACATTTCTTTTCCTATATCAATAATCTGCTGAATTACCGTAGGCTTTATTTTATAGTTTGATAATGCCAATGCCGATTCTATCATTGACAATACAAAACTTTTGATTCCGTATCCATACAGGCGCAAATTCTTCATTTCCATTAAGAATAGCTCTTGGTCGAGTTTATTTTTAGTTTCGTATTTCGATAATAATTTGACAAATTTGTGCTCTGCTTCACGATAATAGGTTTCATTTACCCATAAGGTATCATCGGCATCAAAAGCTATTACTTTAATATTTTTATAGGATATCATGTGATATAAATCTCTAGTAGTTTTGAGGGTTCTTTTGATGAAATACGAAACTTTTTTAACAGTGCCGGTATCAATACCGTTTCGCCTTTGGCCAATGGCTCTTCACACTCATCATCATAATGAAATACAACGTTGCCGCCTACACACATGTAAATTACAAAAGAATCTTTGTCAGCATGGTCTATCTTCATTTCACTTTCGTTGTCTATGACTACTATATTTGTTGTAAAATACTGGCAATCAATAATATTAGTGACTTTATTTACTTCGGTATTGTAAGTTGTCTTATAGTTTTCTTGTGCTTTATAATCAATTGCCGTTAAGGCATCTGTGGTATGCAACTCTCGGTGGTTTCCTTTGTCGTCTACTCTATCCCAATCATAAATTCTGTACGTTACATCGCTGGTTTGCTGAATTTCTGCCAACAACACCCCTGCCCCAATGGCATGTACCCTTCCGGTAGGGATAAAATAAACATCGCCTTCTTTTACAATATCTACATTTAAAATATCAAGCAACGTTTTATTATGCAAGTGCTCTAAATATTCATCAACCGTAGTATCTTTTTTAAAGCCTACAATTAAATTACTGCCGGGGTTTGCTTGTACCACATACCACATTTCTGTCTTGCCAAATGAATTATGGCGCTCTTTGGCGAGCTCGTCATCGGGGTGTAGTTGTATGCTCAATGCTTGGTTGGCATCAATAAATTTTATCAGTAGCGGAAATTTATATGAAAATTGCTTAAACACTTTTTTTCCAAGTAAAGCATCTCTATAAATTACGATTAGATTTTCTAAATTGGCACCTTTAAATTTGCCATTGGCAACAATAGATACCTCTTTTTCAACACAGGCAATTTCCCAACTTTCGCCAATATTACTTTTTGTAGACTCTTTGTTTAATAAGGTTGCTAATTTTTTGCCTCCCCATATTTTTTCTTTTAAAATGGGCTGAAATTTTAAGGGGTATTTAATATGGTTAATTACATTCATTCTTTGTTTTCTTTTAAGATAGCTATGGTTTCTGTAATGTGTTTTTCTGCGTTGAATTGACTGTTAAAAATATAGGTTATGATTCCGTTTTTATTAATGACATAGGTTACCCTACCCGGCAATAATCCCAAAAAATTCGAAGGTACTCCAAATAATTTCCGCACCTTCTTCTCGGTATCAGCAAGTAAGGTAAACGGCAAGTTATATTTGTCGGAAAACTTTTTATGCGACGCCACATCATCGGCACTAATGCCAATTACTTTTACGCCCAAATCGGTAAATACTTCAAACGCATCCCTAAAAGTACAGGCTTCTTTAGTACAACCGGGGGTATCGTCTTTAGGATAAAAATAAATAACTATCGGTTGTTTTCCCCGATACCTGTCTATGGAAATATCTTTATTGTATTGATCTTTTAAGGTGAATGCCGGAATGGTATCCCCCACTTCTAATGTACCGGGTTGTCTCATAACAAAATCGATTGCAAAAAGGATACTTATTACCAATAGAATTGCTAAAAATATTTTCTTTCGCATGCACAAATATCATCATTTTATTATTGATAGTAAAATTTGTTTTAATTTTGACATCAATAAACACTATTACATGAAGCATTTTATAGAAAACCTCCCCAAAGCAGAATTGCATTTACACATTGAAGGAACATTTGAACCTGAATTAATGTTTGCCATTGCCCAACGCAATGCTATTGCGATAAAATACAAGTCTATTGAAGAAATTAAAGCCGCTTACCAATTTGATTGCCTACAAGATTTTTTAGATATTTATTATCAGGGCGCCGGTGTTTTAATTACCGAAAAAGATTTTTATGATTTAACATACAGCTATTTACAAAAATGTGCGGCTCAAAATGTACGGCATACCGAAATTATGTTTGACCCGCAAACCCATACCGAACGCGGTATTTCTTTTGAAACGGTTATTACCGGAATCAGTAAGGCGTGTAACGATGCCAAAGAAAATTTAGGTGTTTCTTCATTGCTAATTATGAGTTATTTACGACATCTTTCTGAAGAAGACGCTTTTAAAACCTTACAACAATCATTACCATTTAAGCATTTGATTGCCGCGGTAGGATTAGATTCTTCTGAAAAAGGAAATCCGCCTTCAAAGTTTCAACAAGTATTTGAGGCTTCTGTAAAAGAAGGATATATTCCCTTGGCGCATGCCGGCGAAGAAGGCCCTGCCGAATACGTATGGGAAGCCCTGGATATTTTAAAAATAAAACGTATTGACCACGGCAACAATAGCTTACAAGATGAGGCATTGGTCAAAGAAATTATTCGGCGCGACATTGCCCTAACGGTTTGCCCGCTGTCAAATACCGCCTTGCAGGTGGTTGATAACTTAAAAAATCATCCGTTAAAAAAAATGATGGGCATCGGCTTAAAGGTAACCATCAATTCTGATGACCCCGCCTATTTTGGCGGCCAGGTAAACCAAAACTTTATTGCCATACAAGAGGCCTTGCAATTGACAAAAAACGATTTGTATGAGTTGGCAAAAAATTCATTTCAATATTCATTATTAGATACTGTGGCAAAACAACAATATTTGGATGAATTGGATAATTATTATAAGGATAATATCTGATGAGAATACTAATTTCTACCTATTGCAAAAAAGAGCCTACTAAAGAAATATGATGAATTTCGGAATTGTATTGATTATTATAACCGTGCTTATTTCGTATAGGGGATTTACCAATGCCTTCTTTTTTGACAATTATAAGTTTGAAGTTGATAAAATACTTATTGATAAAGATTATAAGCGGCTTATTACTGCCGGTTTTCTTCATGTAAATTGGATGCACCTTATTTTTAATATGCTCAGTTTGTATTTTTTTGCAAGGATTCTCATCGCTCAATTGGGTACTTTTCATTTTTTATTGATCTATTTTGCAGGGCTCCTCGGCGGAAACTTACTGGCATTGCTAATACACAAACATAACGGTGATTATTGTGCTGTAGGAGCTTCAGGCGCCGTTATCGGAATCATTTTTGCTTCTATTGGGCTGTTTCCTCAATATGGCATCGGATTTATCGGACTGCCCTTTTCAATTCCCAGCTGGTTGTTTGGCATACTTTATATCGCTTATACCATCTACGGTATCAAATCAGATAAAGACACTATTGCCCACGAAGCCCATCTTGGCGGTGCATTGGTAGGAATGCTTATTGCTATTGTGATACGGCCAAGTGCTGTAATAGAAAATTTTGTCCCTATTATGGCAATTACCATCCCCACTATTGTATTTATTTTTTTAATTATCACCAAGCCGCAACTATTATTTATCAATACTCGTTTCTACAAACCACAAACCACCAATTATACTGAGGATGATAAATACAATACTGCAAAAATTAACAAACAAAAAGAGTTGAATAGATTACTGGATAAAATTAGCAACAAAGGAATTGAGAGTTTATCGCAAAAAGAAAAGGAAAAACTTGAAGAATATTCTAAATGAAATTAATCTTACTACTAATTACAGTGGTGCCACTATTGGCCTATTTATTAGACGGTTATTATCGCAAAAATATCAACCGAGGGATAGTACAGATAGTAGCATTTATAATAACAGCAATTATAACCATAACATTGGTAACCTATTTCGGGTTACTTTTTATTATGACAGTACCGTTTTTATTAGCCCTGTTAATAACCATTTTTAGAAAATATGAAAAATAACATTTCTGACAAACACATAAAACCCACCTTTAAAACCATTCTCGAAAAGAAATTCATCGGTAAAAGTATCACTATGTCACTTACCGATAATAAGACCTTTCAGCTGTTTCGTGATTTTATGCCCAACAGAAACCTAATCTCCAATGCTGTTAGTGCTGATATTTTTGATATAAAAGTATATCCTTTAGACTATTATACACGTTTTGACCCCACCGCTCAATACGAAAAATGGGCTTTGTTAGAAGTACCTGATTTTAGTAAAATACCCAACGGAATGAAGCCCTTTACCTTAGAAGGTGGCTTGTATGCAATCTTTCACTACAAAGGGCTCAATACCGATACCCGTATATTTCAATATATTTTCAAGACTTGGCTCCCCAATTCAAATTATGAGTTAGATTCGAGGCCACATTTTGAAATATTAGGCGTCAATTATAAAAATAATGACCCTAATTCTGAAGAAGATATTTATATTCCTGTAAAATTAAAACCTTAAATAGTGATAGGCTATCATAAAAATATGACATTCAATAAATCAAAAGATGCTAAGGGGTTACATCTGGAAAAAATTAATGAGGAAGACTTAAAAAAATTAAAAAAATGGAATTGGGGCGCATTTTTATTACCACTATTTTGGTCATTGGCAAACAAGCTAGACCTTTTGGCTGCACTAAGCATGATTCCCTTTTTAAATGTTATAGTAATTTTTTATTTGGGGTTTTATGGCAATAGATTGGCATATCCTAGAAGTAAACTCGATTCTGTAGATGATTTTATGGCAATTCAAAAATACTGGAGCAAATGGGGATTTCGTTTTCTTCTAATTTTTATCGTGTGTTTAACTGTAATCTTACTCGTTGAAATCTTTCAGAATTAAAAATTTGAATAATCTCTATTCAATATGAAAATTTATACGCTAATTCTAATACTTATCTTAATTTTATTAAGCTGTAAAAAGCAAGAAGGTACCGGCATGAAAGAAATCAAAGTTATCATTAGTCCTGACAGTCTCAACGTAAAAACTATTCAAAAAACAACTAAAAACCATACACTTACTACTTTTTTAGAAAACCCAATTAATTTAAAAGAATACAAAAACAAAAAAACGTTAGTGACCACTAGTGTGGCGAACGGCCTTGCCTACCCATTACATCCTAACAGAAAAGATTCGGTTTTTTATAAGTATTATTATGTAAATGCAACAACGTTGAAAAAGTATGCGAATATACTCGTTTTTAAGTACGGAAAAGGAAAACATAACTATGATGACGATTCTGAAATCCTTATAGCTCTAAACATATTTGATACAGATACCGATTTAAAAGATGCAAATTTGGTAGGACTCACAAAAACAGCAATTGAATCTAAATTTGGTACCGGCTATAGAACCGTGCTAGGAAAGATGATTTATTCTCATAAAAATAAAATATTGCTCTTAACATTTAACAATTCAAAAATAATATCCTATAGGTTTATAAAATTAAATACAGAGTATATTGACGATGATTTGATTCAAAAAATAATTAATACAGAAAATCAATAAAATTTATAAGTACTGAAAAAATGATAAAAGCAATACGAACAGGCCACATCCTCTATGTAAATAACTACCGCGATTGTGTAGATTTTTATAAAGACAAACTCCAATTGCCCATCTTATTCCAACAAGAACAATTGACTTGTTTTGATTTTTACGGAACCTACCTTATGATTGAACAAGAAGATAGAAAAGACTACCTAAAACTAAAAAACCCTCAAAAAACCTTTAGTTGTATCCGTATGAATGTTTCTGATGTACACAACGTTGCAACACTACTATCAGCAAAAAATATCAACGTTGACTATAATGAATACACTTGGGGAAAAACAGCAAAATTCTATGACCCTGACGGAAACCTGCTGGCTTTTAAAGACGAAGAAGGATTTTTAAAACAGCTACAAGAATACCAACAAAAAAATAAGTGAAAAGAGTTTGATTTTTATTATTTTTCAAAATTATTAACAAAACAGTATTCGTGGGTAGATGGAGGTTATTTGAGCAAACCAGATAAGTTTGATTTTTTACCAAAATTTGGTAAATTTGACAAGAATAGTAAAATGAAAAATACATCAATATCGCTTGGAGATTATTTTGATCAATTCGTTAGTAGTCAAGTTTCTGCTGGACGATATAAAAATGTTAGTGAAGTTATTAGAGCTGGACTTAGACTTTTGGAAAATGAAGAAAGTAAAATAATCTCTCTTCGAAATGCAATCCAAGAAGGATTGAACAGCCCTAGAGTTGAAAACTTTGACTTTGACAAAAATCTTAAAAAACTAAAAGCAGAAAAAAGAAAAAATGGCTAAAGTTATATTGAGACAAAAAGCCATTGATGACTTGAATAACATTTGGGACTATACTTTTGAAAAATGGTCAGAAAAACAAGCCAACAAATAGTATGCAACTATTAAGCTTTCTTGTAATGGAATTGGAGAAAACCCTGATGTTGGTAAAGAATATATCGGAATAAGCAAAAACTTACTAGGACTAAAATCCGGAAAACACATAATTTTTTATCAACTAATCTCAGAAGATGAAATTGAGATTATTAGAATTTTACACGAACAAATGGACTTAAAAAATAGAATAACCGAATAAAAACTACACCAACACCAAATAACGGATAATTGCTAAAAACCCATTTCAAATCAACATTTTAACCAAAAAGCTACAACCTACTGCTAAACCAAACGGAAATATTCATAACTAAGATATTATGCAACACATCATAGACAGATTTGTAAAATACATTACCATCGATACACAGTCAGACCCCAATAATCCCGATTTTCCGAGTACCGAAAAGCAATGGGATTTAGCCAAAATATTAGTAGATGACCTAAAAGCCATTGGCATGCAAAATGTTACCTTAGATGACAATTGCTATATTATGGCTACGCTGCCCGGTAATGTGAGCCATAAAGTCCCCACCATTGGTTTTATTGCCCATATAGATACCAGTCCTGATTTTACAGCTACAGGAGTAAATCCAAAAATACATCCGAATTACGATGGAAAAGATATTGTTTTAAACAAAACTGAAAATATAATACTCTCACCCGATTATTTTGAAGACCTATTACAGTACAAAGGGCAAACCCTCATTACTACTGATGGCACTACCCTACTCGGTGCTGACGACAAAGCCGGTGTAACTGAAATTATGACGGCCATGGAATATCTTATTGAGCATCCCGAAATCAAACACGGCGATATCAAAATAGCTTTTACACCCGATGAAGAAGTAGGCAAAGGTGCCCATTTATTTGATGTTAAAAAGTTTGGCGCCGATTGGGCTTATACCATTGACGGTAGCCGGTTAGGCGAATTAGAATACGAAAATTTCAACGCCGCAGGAGCGAAGGTTACCATTACCGGAAAAATTGTACATCCCGGATATGCCAAAGGAAAAATGATCAACTCTATGCTCATTGCCAATGAATTTATAGCAGCATTGCCCAAACATGAAATTCCGCAGGAAACCGAAGGTTATGAAGGGTTTTATCACCTATATGCCATGAACGGAAAAGTTGAAGAAACTATCTTACAATATATTATCCGAGACCATGACATGGAATTGTTTACGCAACGCAAAGCCACTTTTCAACAGGTAGCCGATACACTCAATAAAAAATTAGGCAGCAATTTAATTGCGGTAACTATAAACGACCAATATTACAATATGCGCGAAAAAGTAGCCCCTGTAATGCACATTGTCGATATTGCTGAGGAAGCCATGAAAGAAGTAGGTGTCAAACCCATAATCAAAGCTATCCGCGGTGGTACCGACGGGTCACAATTATCTTACAAAGGATTGCCCTGCCCTAATATTTTTGCCGGTGGGCACAACTTTCACGGGCGCTATGAATATGTACCCGTAGAATCTATGCAAAAAGCCGTAGATGTAATTGTTAAGATTGCTGAGATAACAGCTGCTACACAGTAACCGGTACCATTGTAAACAATTAATGCGAGGTACTGTTTCTTCTAAAAAAATTTCAATCTATCCTTCAAGAAATTTTTTGAAATATCTCAATATTCTATTAGCCAAACTCAGGTTTTTAGTATTTTTGCCACAGACTTTTAACGTAAATATATGTCAGACCATTCTAAAGCCCCACTTACGCTTACTAAAGAAGAAATGCAACGTTGCGGTTATAAAATAGTAGATTTATTAGCAGACCATTTTGATACTATCCATTCACAAAAATTTACCAGTTTGGTAGACAGAAAACAAATGGATTCATTATTACAGGAAACCGTCCCCAATGAAGCTACTTCACCCGATGAAGTGTTAGACCACATTGTAAAAAATGTACTGTCGCACACAGATTTTTTAACCCATCCTAAGTTCTATTCTTTTGTGCCCAGCCCCAGTAACTATATCAGTGTGATGGCTGATACGATAGCAACCGGATTTAATATTTTTTCAGGGGGATGGAACGCTTCGCCTGCAGCGGCAGAATTAGAAATTGTAACCATACATTGGTTATTGGAAATGTTTCATTTCCCTATCACCGAAGGTGGTGGCCTTTTTACCAGCGGAGGCTCTATGGCAAATTTAACGGCTTTGACTACCGCCAGGCGTGTAAAATGTGGCGATGATTACGCTAAGGCCATTATCTATTTATCTGACCAAGCCCATTCTTCAAATATCAAAGCCATTCGAGTATTGGGCTTTAAAAAGCGCCAGGTGAGGGTTATCCCGACAGATTCAGAGTTTAAAATATCAATGAACAAATTAAAAAATGAAATTGCCAAAGACAAACTCGAAGGATACCAGCCTTTTTGTATCATAGCCTCTGCCGGAACTACCAATACAGGTACCGTAGACCCTTTAGAAGCCATTGC
>DRQI01000380.1 GCA_011330545.1 Flavobacteriia bacterium | reverse complement strand
GTAAATTGGGATGAAACGTATGTGCCTTTTCCGTATTGGCCGCCTTCCATACATTTTGGCAAGATGCTTTCGGGCCAATCTATTCTCAGTAAGTTTCCGTTAACCGAACACCAAAGAATTGTTTTAGAAAGGGTAAAAGACAATCCGTTTTATCGGGATGCCTTGTACCTCGACCGGTTGGCACAAGTGGTAAAGACCACCCTTGGCAATAAAACCGTAGCCATTATAAATGTACATTTAGAGGCTTTTGACAAACCTACTCGAGGCCATCAGTTTACTTACGTTTTGAGCCTTTTTAAAAAACTTGCCTCTAAATACCCTACTATTTTGTTGGGCGATTTTAATAGCCCTGCGCGCGACAAAAAGGCAGTTGTACAGCGTGTTTTTAACATGCCCTCAATTGGCAATGCCGTTTTTACTGCCAAAAACCCTATCAATACTTTTGATACCAAAAAGCCTTTTGAACGTATTGATTATATTTTTTACACCAAAAATTCTATTGAATATATTGATGGTAAAGTCTTAACCCAATTTGGGGAGGCTTCTGACCATTTGCCGATTGAAATGCGGTTTCGGTTGAAATAGTAAAATTAAGATTGTACTTAATAGCGGTTTTATAGAGGACAGGTTCGGCTTAAAAAATGCAGACAACAAAACCAATCTCACCGGATATCAATACTTTCTTAGTTTGAGCCTTCTTATAAACTGCACTTACTATCTACAAAGCAAAATACATTTTGCTCAAGGTAACATCGGAGTTTAATTTCACAATAAAAACAGAGTGTTACGTCGAAATGGTTTGATTTAACTCGAATTATGTATTAGTCCATAAATTAAGTCAGGGTTTCACTTTGAGCGAAACCCTGACTATTACTGTAAAAAGGTTAAAAACTTTTATCTATTTTGGATTTAAAATAAGGTCAATCCTTTTTAAGACATCTTGTAAGTGATACCTACTCATTCTATCTGCTGTCCTGCCAATAGCTGCCCTTACACTTCTTTTTAAAGTTTCTAGCTCTGCTCTGGCAACCGAACGGATATCTGATTGGTTTACCGTTACCCTAGTGGGTTTAAAATACCGACTATTAAAGTTTGGCAAATTTTGTTTTTCTACAGTCATCAGATATTTTAACCTATCTATATGTGCTTTTTGAAGGTTTCTGCGATAGGTGTCTATTTTTCTTCCTGAAGCCAATTCAGACCATATTCCCCTTCGTAAATCTGACATCATACTTGCTAAAGTATACGCTTTTGTACCGTTGATAGTTTCATTTTCTATCATTCGCTCCATCCTGCCTAAATTTAAGATATTATCTAAGGTTCTTTCTTGTAATCGCCTGATTCGTTCTACGGTACCGGCATATTCGGTTTTACCGATAATATCTTTATTGATTAACCAAGTAGGGGTTTTAAATAATTGGTTATTTACAAATTTCAAACAATTTTTTTGGTGTGTTTTATTTACAGGGGTATACACCGCACCTTTTTGGTCTGCGGTTTTATAATATTCATAAACGCCGCCTACATTTGAAGACACATGCCCCATATACCGATTGAACTGTGATAATACATGTCCGTATATTGTTTTAAGGTCATCATAATTTTCACCTTTTTTGGTAGTCCAATTTTCTAAATTCGGTACGATGCGTTTTAAATTGGCAATACCATATCTACTGGCTTTAATCGCATCATCGCCTAAATCTTCTGTCTGCGAGCTAGGATCTACTACACTGATTACTTGTTGCTGTCCAAATCTGTATAAGGGGTCGCCATCGTGTTTTAGAATCCATTTATCTAACACCGGTTTTTCTTCTTTGGCATTCTTTGCTTCTAATATAGGCTTGTATCCCCAAGAAATGGCATATTTGTCATATATTCCTATTTCGGGCATAAGGGCTACTCCTTCGTCTCCTGGTTGGGCAACATAGTTAAATCTTGCATAATCCATAATTGACGGTGCCGTACCATATTTTTGTGTAAAAGTGGCCGAACGCAATGAGTCTACAGGATATGCAGCACTACTTCCCATATTATGTGGTAAGCCAAGGGTATGCCCTACTTCATGTGATGATACAAAACGTATCAAACGCCCCATGATTTCATCTTTGAATTCTGTAGATTGCGCCTCGGGGTTTATCGCCGCTGTCTGCACAAAAAACCATCCTTGTAATAGGCTCATCACATTGTGATACCAGTTGATATCTGATTCTAAAATTTCGCCTGAGCGCGGGTCACTTACATGTGGGCCATTGGCATTAGGGATAGGGGAAGCCAAATAACGCACTACAGAATAACGTACATCTTCAGGGCTCCAATCCGGGTCTTCTTCTTTGGTTGGCGGGTCTTTGGCAATGATGGCATTTTTAAAACCTGCAGCTTCAAAAGCTACTTGCCAATCTTCGATACCTTGTTTGATATATTTTCTCCATTTTTTGGGGGTCGCCCTATCAATATAGTAGACTATTTGTTTTTTGGGCTCTACCAATTCACCCTTTTTAAATTTTTCGATATCTTCGTCTTTTACTTCTAACCGCCACCGGTCTAAATAGGTTAGTTTTTTACTCTTTTGGGCTTCTAATCCGTAATCAACTTGGCCTGTAGTAAACCACCCTACGCGTTCATCAAACATCCTTCGTTTCATAGGTTTTTTTGGTAATAAAATCATTGAATTGCTAATTTCTAAGGAGATAGATCCGGTACTTGAATTTGAAGGCGGTGCCGCCGCATTGTATGTTTTTACATGGCGGGCTTCAATATTTAACGGATAACTTTTGATACTTTCTATATACGAACGTTTATCATCTAATCTTGAAATTTTATAGCGTTTTCGCCTACTTGCCGGGAAGCCTAATGCCTTGACGTCTTTTGAAAAAAGCTCTGTAACATCTATTACGGTAGCCGTAGAGTCTTTACTAAAGGCTTTTATAGGAAAAGCGTATAATATCGGTTCAAAATTTGAATTTACAACAGCTTCGTGTATTGGTAACGAGTCTGCAGCCACTATTGAATATGACACTACTCTTAACAATATTTTTTTGCCGTTTTTTTGCCAACGCAATACTTGGGTATTTTGTTTGCCTCCGCCGAAACCAATTCCTGAGGCTGTTTTGGCAATTCTGGTAACCATTAACATCTCGCGTTCTAATAGCGAATCGGGAATTTCATAAAAATAGTTGTCGTCAATTTGATGTACTTTGAACAAGCCTTCGTCTGTTTTGGCTTTTTTGGTAATTACTTTCCCGTAAGGAAGGATAGCCCCTTTTTTGGGCTTGGGTTTTGGTGCCGGAGTTTCGGTATCCCCTTTTTTTCTTTTCTTTTTCGATTTTTTTTGTGCTTGGATATCGGTTGCTGTTCCGAGTATAAAAAGCACTAGCAATAGCTTGGTTACTTGTTTTAACATGTTGTATAAATTTATGATTGTTGGGCTACACTTTACTAGAAAAGTTATAGGCTTCGAATTTATAAAACATGCCATTATTATTTCTTAATGAAATGTTAAAGAAAAAAAGAATTGCTATTTTTCAACCCTCTTTCTTCTATATTTCCAAATTACTGATGTTTTTAACTTATTTTATTCATTATTTGCAAAAAAATATTAGATATCGACAATTATTTGTAAAATGCTATTCTTCTTTTTGCTCATAACTATAATATTTCGAGGCAATCCAACACCTGTTTTTAGGTATATTTCTGCTTTAGAAGACACTACTTACCGCAGAAAAGTCTGCTAGGTGTTGCTTGGAGTTTGCCGGGCATAGCTTAAATTCTAGCCTGAAAAGTTGAGAAATTTATTTATGATGCAACAGATTATACTGTTTCGTCTTGTCAGCTGTAGCGAAACGCAACAGAAGGTTACAATAAGTAACTTTTATATTTTATGCCTATTCTTACCCATGCTGAACTGATATTGCGGCGTTAGCTTATACTAATTCCACAAACAATCCTTCAT
>DRQI01000379.1 GCA_011330545.1 Flavobacteriia bacterium | reverse complement strand
TACAAACCAATCTACTATGCGTGCCCATGAGTCTTGAGCAACATTTGACTCAAAGTCCATCATCACAAGTTGGTCTCGGTCAAATCCTTGAATAAAATCCATAAAAAACAGCTAAGAATTACATTAAAAAGGTACGAAATTTTAACGAATTATTCAAGAAAAATTGATGTGGTTTTTGCGCAGTCTGACGGTTGGCTAGCGCTTATCAAAGGCCTGTCTTTACTTATTTTTCCAACAAGAACCAAAAACTGGGTTAAAATTATCATAGCACCCTATGAAGTAATACAAAACATGATATCAATCATATTCATAATTGATTTATATCATTGCTATTTCTAAATAAGGCCTATACATTTGTTCTATCAAATAATAAAAAGTTCTTTGATTCGGTTATTCAAAACAATAAACTCCAAAAAAAGATTCTCACCATTGCAAAATGATGTAGAATTAGAAGGGATGAAGCGTTAAACGTAACTATCAATAGTTTTAGTATGGTCTTGATTATAAGATAGTATGAGAAATTATTTGAAAGTTATAGGGAACGGACTTATTCCCTTTAGGGGACAGGGAGTTTCGGCTCCCTGTTTCTATCTTGAAAATGGCTATGAAAAATGAAAAATAGGTTCTTACCCTAAAGAGGTATGAATCTAAATAGAGGAGTTTAATTATATGGTTGAACAAGATGAAGTACCGTTTTATAACAAAAGGTACTAACAGCATCAAAGTGTTAGACTATAAGATTGACCCCCTCAAAAGGAAACAGGGAAGTGTAGTGCTTCCCTGTTTCTGTATTAAACCTTCAGTTACTATATTTTAATCGGGTTTATTAGCTTTTCACTATCAATTTACCGCTCAAAAAACAACTGATATTTATCAGCCAAACTATCTATTATAATTAGTATATTTAATCATTATTAAATAAATAGGTTATCAATGGAAATAAACATTCAATTTGTAAAAATGCCAACCAGTGAGCACATGGAAGCATTTGCGATAAAAAAATTAAAAAAATTAGCTAAAAAATATGATTGGATTATCAGGGCCAAGGTCTTTTTAAAATTAGAACAAAAACCCAAAGGGAAAGGGAAAATTTGTGATATTCAATTAAGTGTTCCGGGGCCGCGAATTTTTGCCTCTTCTAACGAAGATAGTTTTGAAGCTGCCGTAGATGAAACGATTAGAGATTTACAAATAATGCTTAAAAAACGTAAAAAAGAAATGAAGCCTTATTAATATAAGCCTTTACCTATTGAACTCGTTTAAACTTTTTGGATTGAAGCGAAAATTAGGAGTTTTTTACCCTATTGAAGGCTTTTTTGAGTTGCATGGCAGGGCTATGGAAGGAAAAAAAGACAAAAATAGGGTGCAAAAAGACAATTTTTTAGCTAATTGAAAAAGTTTAAACGAGTTCATTATATGAGTAAAGCCTTGCCTCGATGCTAATAGGCCTACTGTGTTGTTGGCAGAAGTAAATACAACAAAAGAGTAAACCTTTTACCGCTTTGCAGCAATAAAATTAATCTTGCGAGGCAAACATTGTAATGTCATCGGGGTGGTACCTATATATTCACCATCCATATCAATTGTTATTTTTCTTGCTGAATTTGACTCAATTGTGATGGTTTCTACTGTATGGTAACTCACTTCTTGATGATTGATTTTAACACATTTTCGAACCTTGCTGAGGTGTTTAAAATAATCTAGTAAGGTAATATCTCCAATGGTAACCAAAGAGAACTTGCCGTCAGTAACCACCGCATCAGGCGCTATCCCTAAACCATTACCAAAATATTTTCCGTTGGCCACTACCAAATTAATCACTTTTCCCTCCCGATAAAAGGAATCGTTATAGGCCTTTATAGCGCATTTTTTATAGCGTATCAAGGTAGTGATGATAGCCCAAGAATATCCCCAATTTGCTCCCATCCATGCCGGTAGTTTCGATTTTTTTCGAACCGTTTCCCCACCCATTCCTACATCGGTAATATTTATAAAAAAACGAATCTCTTCTTGCGATTGTAAATTTTGAAAGCGTACCCAACCGATATCCGTCATTTGGTAAGAGCGTTGTTCTATTAATTTTTTCAATGCCTGAAGCGAAGTATCTTTATAAATGGTTTTAACAAAATCATTTCCACTTCCGGCAGGATATATCCCCACTTTTATTTTACCCATCGCCTCCCAATTAAAATCATCAGGTTGCCTACTTTCTTTTAGCAAAAAATAATTGGCAATGCCATTTATCCCTTTATTTACCGTACCATCGCCACCCACTAAAATTATATGGTCGCAATTATCATACAAGGCATCACTACATAATTGCATAAAATGGCCTTCATCGGCAGAGGTGTAAATTTTTATATCAAATTCACTGAATGTATTTGTAATCGAAGTAATGGTTTTGTGAAGTTTTTGGATACTTCCATTAATAACAAACGCAATCTTCATTTATGGTAAACCTTTTTATATTTTAAATATAACAAAAAATAGTGAACTGATATATATCATTTCATTTGCAATAGTAAGTGTTTATATTTATTGACCTTTAAATTATTATGTAACTCTAAAAATAAATGCTATGTCTCTTATCAAATTTAACGACCGGTTCCCATGGAACAATTCTGTATTTACAAACTTTTTAAGTGCAGACGACCTTTTTAACAATGACTTCTTTGCAAAAGACAACTTACTGCCTGCAATGAATGTCAAAGAAAATGATAACGATTTTGAAATTGAACTTGCAGTGCCAGGATTTTCAAAAGACGATTTTAATGTAGTAATAGATAATAACGGGCTCCATATTTCTGCCGAAAATAGTAAAGAAGAGGAAGAAAAAGAAGATGGCTATCTTCATAAAGAGTTCAGTTACAATTCATTTAAAAGGTCTATACGATTACCTGAAAGTATCAATTTAAAAAAAGATGTCAAAGCCCATTACAAGCATGGAATATTGAAGCTCAATCTGTTAAAAAAAGAAGAAGCAACAGTATTGCCAAAAAAAGTAATAGAAGTCAGTTAATTTTTAAGTAGGAAACAAAATTGTTTCCTACTTTTTTTTACAGAAATACTATAACTAAATTCTTTAAAAATGAAAACGAAAATTAAAAAAGACTGGTATGGCAGGTTAAAAAGTGTTGAAGAATTGCATAATGACGCTACGTTATGGATATCAGAAATCAATTTTATCAATGATGAAATACGGTTTTTAAACCACCTTTTAAGTTCTAATTATATCGATTTTTTAGAAGCCGGGCTCGATAAAAAAATTAAAGGCCTGATAAAGAAATTAGATACCGAAAAAAATATGGGAAATATACTTTATAAAAATATTATCCTTCATAAAAAAATTATGCGGGAATTGATTGAAACAAAAAGTGTTACCAGCAACAAAAACTATTTAGAAACCCATAAAAAATTAGAACGCGAAGTATACGTCTATTTTAAAAAGTATAGAAAAATCAAAAAAAGTATTTTCAACCTTGTTGAAAGTATAATGAGAAAAAAAGAACAAAAAAAATTAGTAGGCGTAAATCATTTGAATTGATGTACGCGCTTTTTAGCAAATTACCTGAAGTCAGGCCTGAGTAAAACCACATATCTCACTTGTTGAAGCCTCCTGTGGCGAGGAAAGGAGAATATCTTTTTGCTTATTCGGGATATTCAATGCGCAAATGATAAATATTGTTCAGCTTCTTTTTAATTACTTTTTTAATGGTTTGAATTTCTTTAAATGTAATATCGGCATTCATAAATTGGCCGTTATCCATTTGACTTGAAACAATTTTTTCAATGAGCTCATCAATTAGTATGGCACTGGGCTCTTTTAAACTTTTAGAAGCTGCTTCTGCTGCATCACACATCATTAAAATAGCGGTTTCTTTAGAAAACGGAATGGGCCCTTTGTATGAAAAATCGTCACTATTGAGGTCATTAGGGTCTAACGCTTCTTGCTTTTTATAAAAATAGTATACCAGCGACGTACCGTGATGTGTTCGTATAAAATCTATAATTCTATCGGGCAACCCATTTTTCTTAGCGAGTTCTATTCCTTCAATAACGTGGTTAATAATAATTTTTGCACTGTCTTTGGGGGTGAGCTCATTATGCGGATTTACATTGGTAGTTTGATTTTCGGTAAAATACATGGGGTTTAACATCTTTCCGATATCGTGGTACAGCGCACCGGTTCTTACCAACATGGCATTGGCGCCAATTTCATTTGCCGAAGCTTCTGCCAAGTTTGCTACCTGCATAGAATGCTGAAAGGTTCCCGGGGCTTTTTCATTCAATTCGCGTAAGAGTTTCGAGTTGGTATTTGACAGTTCTAATAAAGAAACATCCGATACCAATCCGAATATCTTTTCATAAACCAATATCAAGAAAAGTGATAAAAACGATAACACGCCATTAGAAGCAAACATTACAAAATACTCCCAGTTTATTCCCTGCATATTTCCTTCCTGTATGATAGAAAAGGCAAAATACGTGATGATGTAAGTAAATGTAATTTTACTAATTGAGATAAACAGATTGGCTCTTCTATGGAGCTCAGAAACCGTTAATATCGTAACGATACCGGCAATTATCTGTAAAAATATAAATTCGAAACTATTGGGTACGATAAAACCTAATAGAAGTACTGTCAATATATGAGTAAACAATCCTAAACGCGCATCAAAAAAGGCTTTTAATAAGATAGGAAGAATGGTTAGCGGCACCACATATAAATACTCTACACGGTATTTTACTACCAACGTAACCAGTAATACCATTAATAAAATATTAAAGAAAATAAAGGTGAGCTTGGTATTGTTTTCAAATATTTCTTTTCGGTAATTCTTTAAAAATAACAATAACATTAATAGGGCCAATGCTACTAAAATAGTATAACCCAACACTATCCAATTGTAGTTTAATTGATTCCACAATCGCGACTGGCGTTCTTTTTTTAGTGAATTTAAAATTCTGAATTTTCTTCCTTCTACGACATCCCCTTTAGAAATAATCCTTTCATTTTCTGTTACTAAACCCTCGGTATAAGATATCTTATTGAGCTCATCTTGCACTACCTTCTGTGTCAATTCATCATCGTAAAAAACATTGGGCTCTAACACTTCTAAAAATATACTTGTAAAATAATTCTCTAAAAACCGATACCTCGAATTTTTAAAATGGGCACTTATCTTATCCGGTAAGGTGACACTCGTAATTAGTTTATCAAAAACAACTTCATTGATTACATTTCCCTTTCTCAGGGCTACCAATTGCTTCTTTGACGCTTTATTTCTATCGTTTTTCGCTAAGTAACCTGTTTTATAAACTTTATCGATAAACTTTCCGGCAAATCCAACAACACTTCTTTTGTTACGCCCATTGAGTAAACTGTCAGTAAGGGTTTGATTTACTTTTTTATTGAATTTTTCTTTAACGCGCTTTAATACCTCATTGTTATAAGTAAAATACAATTTCTTAGAGGCTTCAATTTGCTTTTTTTCTTCTTCAATTTTTTCTTTGTCTTTTTGGATGGCAAAATCAAATGGGGCATATAAGTTGTCATACTGCCATGGCTTTCCTTTTTGGAATTCGTATTTAAAATGGCCTCCTTTCGGAAAGAGGTACACAATAGCAGTAACCGTTAAAACGAAAAGGAAAATTTTATATATCAAAGAGTGGTTTTGATACAATGCATTGAGCACTTTTTTTATATTCAATTTCTTCATGGATGCATTTTTATAAACTCTCCTGCAATGTAAAAAAAAATAGCAGACTATACATATGTTCTGTGGGGATATTGTAGAAAAATAAGAAAACCCGCAATTTTGTAATATAAGCAGTAGCCTATCCTTTTAATCTAAAATAAGCATTGCCCTAACCTGCCATTGAAGCCTATAAACGGGCAGGTTACTTCTTCAATATTTCTTCTAGCCTCACCGGTATATTTTCGGTAACCCAATCTATATAGGTTGAATACCCTATCTTAGTGTGAATTGCATCCGTCTTGTCAAGGATGCCTTTGATAATAGCTTCGGGTTGTATTTCTGAGGCAGAAATTTCTCTGATAATACCTTCTATCTGTTGATGTACGTCATTTTTTAATTGGGTATTATAGGCAATCAGCCATTTTTCAAAAGCATCATCGGTTAAGTGTTTGTCTATAATTACTTCGGTCATCTGTTTGCCGTGTTTTTTAGATTCGATGATATTTCCTTTACCGGTAATAGCATTGCCAATGGCAAAGACATTATCATAACCAAACACATGATAATCAGCATCGTCACGCATTTTTAAAGAAGTATATTGATACGGCAAGCCCTCTATTTTTTCGGGTACACTGCCAATAGATGAGACGAGCATTTCGGTTTCAATTTCAAAAAAAGCATCTTCTATAGGTTTTATTTTACCGTTTTCCAACGTTACTTTTTGAAAAATTACACCCGTTAATTTTCCTTCTTTTTCAGTAAAATTAACAGGGACACTCAGCGGAATAAAATCGAATAAAAATTTCTCTACATAACGGGTTAGTATTTTTTCTGATACTGTTTTAGCAGCTTCAATACTTTTGAGGCTCCCGTCTTTGGGTGATTTTAAAGGCATGTCTCTTGCCGTACGCCGGTATACCAATTTTACCTTATCAATATTCAAATCATCAAAATTCAAATTGTATTGAGCTAAAATCTTCGGAATTCCGTATTTCTCCAACGCAAAAATATCAACGTCTATATTTTGCTGCTTTAATTTATTTTTTACCAATTCTATCATAATAGCCTTTACCACATCTATTGATGACAACCCGCCTCCAATAACAAGGTTTTTAGACCGTATTGTATATTTTTTGCCCTTGTAATTTTTTTCGTGTTTATGATTAAACCAATTGATAAATGCATTTTGGTAAATCAATTCTTTGTCTAAAAATTTATCGATATTGGCTATGGGCAAATGCCTGTCTTTCCAAGCGCCATTGGCCATAATAACGGCCGAAAAGCCCCAATCATTCACCAATTCAGAAAAATTAATGGTTTCGCCAACTTTTGTCAACGGCACAAACCTGATATTAGGGTGGTTTAGTTTTTTATCTATTTCTTGTATCTGCCTATTTCTAAGGTTAATATGCCAATTGGGCAAACCGTCTTCTATCTTCCCGTAAGGCAATCTATTCATATCAAAAACAACTACTCTAAATCCGTTTTCGGCTAACATACTAGCTGCTTCAGACCCTGCAACCGAACCTCCAATAACGGCAACATAATGTTTTTGATAGGCTTCATTAGAATTCATTTGGTTTTTATTTTGGGGATGAATTGCAAAATATAAAACTATTCTTCTTTAAAAGCAACATTTGTTACAGTAAAAATCACACTGCCAAAGAAGGTAGTTTTGAAAAATTACTGAAAGAGCCGATGAGCGACAAGATTATTACAAACAGGCAAAGCCCGTATAACATACCCATCGCCAAGCTGGCGGTTTTAAAAAAACTATCTCGCTGTTCACTATTACAAATTGCTTAAAATTCTATAAATTCGCAGCAGATTTCAAATTTATAAAAATGAAAAATGATGTAGTTATCGTATCGGCTGTAAGAACGCCTATCGGGAGTTTTTTAGGAAGTTTATCAAAAGTGCCGGCCACTCAATTAGGAGCCACCGCCATCAAAGCAGCCTTAGAAAAAATAAAATTAGACCCTGCTGAGGTTGATGAAGTATTGATGGGTTGTGTTTTACAGGCCAATTTGGGGCAAGCCCCCGCGAGGCAAGCTGCTATTTTTGCAGGCTTACCCGATACTGTTCCGTGTACTACGGTAAATAAAGTATGTGCTTCGGGGATGAAAGCCATTATGCAAGGCGCCCAAGC
>DRQI01000378.1 GCA_011330545.1 Flavobacteriia bacterium | reverse complement strand
GCCGTACTATTAGCCATGGCAGTAATCATCCTTCAAGAAGGATTGTATAATAGAGAATACCTCGAAAATTGGACCAACTGGCAAGCATACCTCAAAGCATTACACAGCGATAAAGAGGTAACTTTCGAAAATTACATAGCTGCTATGATTGAGGAGTATAAAGCATTTACTCCGGAATTCGCGGAAAAAGAGTCAGGAGTAAAAGCCGAAACCATTATCGAAATAGCACACCTCATTGGTGAAGCCGGTGAGCGGTTTGCTTCCCATAACTGGAGGGCAGCAGGTGCCTCTAACCTTGGCGGATGGGCTGTTGCTCGTTGTTTACACTTCTTGGGTGTGTTGACAGGAGCTATCGGGGCTAAAGGCGGCACCTCGCCAAATTCTTGGAATAAATTCAGCCCAACACAACCCAATCCCCCAAAACCACAAAAAGTTTGGAATGAATTGCATTTTCCAAAAGAATATCCATTAGCCTTTTTTGAAATGAGTCAGTTATTACCACACTTTCTCAAAGAAGGCAGAGGGAAAATGGATGTTTATTTTTCGAGAGTATTTAATCCGGTTTGGACGTATCCTGACGGATTTACATGGATGGAAATGTTTCAAGACGAATCTAAATTCGGATTACATACCGCCCTTACCCCTACATGGAACGAAACCGCTTTTTATGCCGATTTTGTATTGCCTATGGGCTTGGCATCAGAACGTCACGATATCAACTCATATGCAACACATGGAGGTACTTGGGTAGCATTTCGCCAACCGGTATTAAGAGAAGCTGCACGTAGAAATGGAAACCCCGTAGAGTTTACCTATCAGGCAAATCCCGGAGAAGTTTGGGAAGAAGATGAGTTTTGGATTGAATTGTCTTGGCGTATCGACCCTGACGGAAGTATGGGTATCCGTAAACATTTTGAATCGCCTTATAGGCCCGGAGAAAAAATTACCATCCATGAGTACTATCAATATATCTTCGAAAGAGTACCCGGCCTACCCGAAGCTGCAAAAAAAGAAGGTATTACCGAATTACAATACATGCAAAAATATGGTGCTTTCGAAATAGAAAAGGGAGAATCTTACAAAAAGAATGAAACACCACTTACAGAAACACAATTGAAAGGTTCTAAAGTTGATAAAGAAACCGGACTTATTACAAAAGACGGTAAGAGTATTGGAGTAATGGTCAACGGAAAAGCCGTAGTTGGTTTTCCCACCCCTTCACGCAAAAATGAATTTTATTCACAGACAATGGTCGATTGGAAATGGCCCGAATATGCCATCCCACAATACTTAAAAAGCCATATTCACTTAGATAATTTAGACAAGTCAAAAGGAGAATATGTATTGGTACCTACTTTTAGGCTGCCAACCCTAATTCATTCGCGTTCAGGGAACGCCAAATGGCTGGTAGAAATCTCTAACAGAAATCCTATTTGGATGCATCCTGATGATGCTGCAAAATGGGGATTCAAAACCGGTGATTTGGTAAAAATGAATACCGATATTGGCTATTTTATTGATAAGGTTTGGGTGACACAAGGAATGAAACCCGGTGTTGTGGCTTGTTCTCACCATATTGGTAGATGGCGGCGGCCGCAAGATAAAATAGGAAACCGTTGGGCAACCAATACGGTAAACATTGAAGGTGATGGCAATGGAGGTTGGAAAATGAATACTATTTCAGGTATCAAACCTTTTGATTCTGAAGATAGTGATTCGAAACGAATCTTCTGGAAAGACGGAGGCGTACACCAGAATATTACCCATGCCGTACATCCAGATCCTATAAGCGGTATGCACTGCTGGCATCAACGTGTACGTATAGAAAAACCTGCTGAAGGAGAAAAATATGGCGATATTTTTGTAGACACTAACAAATCGCACGAAGTATATAAAGAATGGTTAGCTATGACGCGTCCGGCACCGGGGCCTAATGGCGAACGGAGGCCACTGTGGTTTAAACGTGCTTTTACACCCGATATCTCTACTTACTATATTGATAAATAACTTATTATTTGACTCACACCGTGACTTTGAGTCACGGTGTGAGTTTATTTGTAACTATGCAAGTACTCTATTTTGAGGCAAAAAAAACCTTTTATTAGCGATATGTAAGTGACCGAATAGTTACTATATTTTTAAGTATATTTGAGATGTCTACAAAGTAAAAATAATGATATTAGAAAAAGGGTATCTCTACCATATCTACAATCAAGGAAACAACCAACGAAAAATTTTCTTTAAAAGAGAAAATTATATCTTCTTTAAAGAAAAATTAAAACAACATCTTTCTCCGTTTGCCGATATTATTGCTTGGTGTTTAATGCCAAATCATTTTCATTTGATGGTGTTGGTTAAGGAAGAAACACTTGAAACTGAAAATACTCACACCGTGACTTTGAGTCACGGTGTGAGTAACAACAAAAAATTTAAAAT
Organism: Flavobacteriia bacterium; assembly: GCA_011330545.1. Taxonomy (GTDB): domain Bacteria; phylum Bacteroidota; class Bacteroidia; order Flavobacteriales; family Flavobacteriaceae; genus Aureibaculum. The sequence goes on along the minus strand of DRQI01000378.1, from coordinate 5,503 downwards.
AAACGATTCCATAGGAATCATGCTGCGTTCTTACACAAGAGCAATCAACAAGCAAGAAAATTTTAGCGGGAAACTTTTTAGGGAAAAAACCAAAGCAGAATGCCTGAATTGCCCAAAAGGCATCACCCCATCATTTATAAAATCAAGAATTAACATTCAGAATCCTGAAAAACAATACCCACAAATCTGTTTCGATTATATCCATCAAAACCCTGTAAAAGCAGGAATTGTTAAAAATGAAACCGATTACGAGTATTCGTCAGCTAGGGATTATGCAGGGTTGCGGGATGACCAATTGGCTAATAAAACCGTTGCTTTTGAATATATTAATAGAAATACTAGTCATACCGTGACTCAAAGTCACGGTGTGACTAACAAAAACCCAGAATTAGCATTAGCCTTAAATTTCGTAGAAAAAACCGATAGAAATATATTTTTAACCGGAAAAGCCGGAACCGGAAAAACAACTTTTTTACATACGATAAAAAACAAATCGTTAAAACGGTTGGTGGTGGTAGCACCCACAGGAGTTGCTGCTATCAATGCCAAAGGCGTTACCATACATTCCTTCTTTCAAATGCCTTTCGGGCCAATTATTCCGGGAGTTGAACAAAAGCAATCAGGTTTTAAACACAAGTTCAGCAAAACAAAAATTGATATTATCCGCTCATTAGATTTACTAATTATTGATGAAATTAGCATGGTTAGAGCCGACTTATTAGACGGTATCGATCAGGTACTTAGGCGTTATAAAAGTAGGGATAAAGTCTTTGGTGGCGTACAAGTATTGATGATTGGCGACCTGCAACAATTATCTCCGGTAGTAAAACCCTACGAATGGCAACTATTGCAACATCATTATGACAATGCTTTCTTTTTTAGTGCACATTCTTTTAAAAAATGCAATCCTATCAACATAGAACTTAAGCATATCTATCGACAAGCAGACGAAAAATTTATTGCCATTTTAAATGAAGTTAGAAATAATAAATTGAGCCCGCAAGCAGCAGAAATATTAAATAAGCGTTATCAACCTGATTTTACGCCACCCAAAAATGCAGGATATATTACACTAACAACCCACAATAACAAGGCCAATACAATCAATAACCAAGAGTTATCACAACTCAATACCCAAAGCTATTTTTACAAAGCCCAAATAGAAGGTAATTTTAATGAACATGCATATCCTACTCACGAAAATTTAGAATTAAAAGAAGGGGCACAAGTAATGTTTATTAAAAACGACAGTTCATTAGAAAAGCGTTATTACAATGGCCGAATTGGAAAAATTACCCATTTAGACGATGATAGTATCACGGTGCAATGCCCTGATGACGGGCAAGAAATTGAGGTTACCCCCGAAATTTGGGAAAATATTTCCTACTCTATCGATGAAGAAACAAAAAAAATTAAAGAAAAAATTTCCGGTTCATTCTCCCAAATTCCGTTACGGTTGGCTTGGGCAATAACCATCCATAAAAGCCAAGGGCTAACTTTTGAAAAAGCCATCATAGATGCTGAAGCCTCCTTTGCCCACGGCCAGACTTATGTGGCGTTAAGCAGGTGTAAATCGTTAGAAGGAATTGTGTTAAAAACCCCTATTAAGGATACAAGTATTATCAATGATACCAAAGTAATATCTTTTACCCAACAGGTTGAAAACAATCAACCTGATGAAGCGACCCTTACAGAATCACAAAAGAAATTCCAGTTAAATTTGGTGAGTGATTTGTTTCATTATTACCGTTTTATCTATCCGCTAAAGCGCATTATTGATATTTACTATCAAAATAAAACAAGTATTGTTGGCAATGTTATTGAAATCATACCAAATATAAAAGATAAGGTAGCAGCATTATTAAAAGTAAGTACTTCCTTTAAAAGTCAATTAGAAGCATTGAGTAGCAACATTGATAACTTAGAAAACGATAAAAAAGTACAAGAAAGAATTTTGAAAGCCATTGCATATTACAACAAATTTACCTTAAACGAAATTAAAACACCCTTTGAAACAATTAATTTTACCACAGATAACAAGCAAGTCAAAAAAGACTTAAACAAGCAATTTGACCTATTAGAAGATTTGATATCTGTTAAATTGTATTGCTTGCAAGGGTTAAAGGATAATTTTTCGGTGGCAAGTTACTTAGAATTAAGAGCAAAGGCCACCTTACAAAAAGTTACCACGCCGAAACGAAACATCCGTAAAAAAAGGGAAGAGATAACAACAACAAATCATCCCGCCTTATTTGAAGAATTGCGAGAATTACGAAATATATTGGCACATTCAGAAAACCTAAGCCACTTTCAGATATTTACACAAAAATCATTGTATGAAATGTGCGAATATTTTCCAACAACTTCAACACAATTGAGAAAGATTAACGGAATGGGAAAAGTACGGGTTGAAAAATATGGCGAGGAAATATTGGATGTGATTAGAAAATATGCAAAAGAGAATGAGATAGAATCAAAAGATATCCAGTATATTACTGAAGAAGTTACACAAAGTAAAAAACCAAAAGTAGCTACAAAACAAGTTTCTTTAGAATTGTTTAAAGCCGGTAAAAGTGTTGATGAAATCGCAAAAGAAAGGGAGTTGGTACCTTCAACTATACTGGGGCATTTAACGCATTTTATTCCTACCGGAGAAGTAACCATAACCGATTTGATGCCCGAAGAAAAATACCAAGAACTCAAAAAAATAATGCAAGAAACAGCCTTTGAAAGTTTTTCTGAACTCAAAGAAAAAATTGATGACAAGTTTTCATACAGCGACATGCGTCTGGTGAAAATGGGCATCGAATTAGATAAAAAGTAAAATCCGTTTTTAACCCTCGCAACGTTTAAAACGCTGCAAGGGTTAAAAAAAATAACTAAATTTGTAAATGCTTCAAAGAGTATTACCATTTCTTACTTGGTTACCATTATCAAAAAAATATTGGAAAGATGATTTAATTGCAGGTATTACCGGAACCATTATTGTCATTCCGCAAGCAGTAGCATTTGCTATGATTGCAGGCATGCCGCCCATTTATGGTTTTTATACGGCTATGTTAACTCCGGTGATAGCCGCAATTTTCGGCTCATCGTATCATTTAGTATCCGGCCCAACCACTACAAGTTCTATCGTTTTATATTCAATTATCAGTAAATATGTGCTCCCTGAAACTGATATTGAAGCCTTTGTTTCCCTTGCTATTTTATTATCGTTTATGGCCGGAGTTTTTAAACTTTTAATGGGAGTTGCCAGAATGGGAAAATTGGTAAATTTTGTTTCCAATTCGGTTATCATAGGATTTTCCGCAGGCGCCGGGGTCTTAATCGCATTTAAGCAGTTGAAACATATTTTCGGAATAAAAGTGCCGCAAGGAAGTTCCTTTTTTCATATCATAGAATACATTTCTCACCATGTTTCTGAAACCAATTGGTATGCTTTTGCAGTAGCAGCCAGCACCCTGTTGATTGCCTTACTAATTCGAAAAATCAAAAAAATATCACGGTTGTATATGTTAGTGGCAATGGTATTGGGCAGCCTTATTGCAATATGGCTAAGCAATAAATATGGTGGGCATATAGAAACCGTAGGAGCCATTCCTTCGCACCTCCCTCCTTTTAAAGTGCCTGATTTTAATTTTGCAAATATGCGCTCTCTTACCTCCGGAGCTATTATTTTAGCAACCCTTGGCTTGGTGGAAGCAGCAGCCATTTCGCGCTCGATAGCCTTGCACACACACCAAAAATTAAATACCAATCAAGAATTTGTTTCGCAGGGAATTTCTAATGTAGTTTCAAGTTTCTTTTCATGTTATACCAGTTCAGGCTCATTTACACGGTCAAGTATCAATTATCAAGCCGGAGCCAAAACCCCTATGTCGGCCATCATTTCTGCAGTAGGCTTGATGATTGTGATATTACTTTTTGCCAATTATGCCGCCTTTTTGCCAAAACCCGCAATGGGAGGCATTATTTTATTAGTAGGCTATAACCTTATTGATTTTAAACATATCAAACAAATTATTAAGAGCAGCAAGCGTGAATTAGTAGTCTTTTCCGCTACATTTTTAGGCACTCTTTTCTTAGATTTAGAACAAGCCTTAATTATTGGTATTTTCTTATCGCTATTTTTCTATTTAGAAAGAACCTCAAAACCCAATATTGCAGAACTAGGAATAAATGACGACAACAGGTTTATAAATATCATTCGGGATAAAAATGTTAAAGAATGCCCACAGTTAAAAATTGTACGTATAGACGGTTCAATTTATTTCGGTGCCATAGAGGCTATTTCTGATTATTTTGCCGAATTATATGATAAAAACGATATAAAACACGTGTTAATAATTGCCGAAGGTATTAATTTTATTGATTTAGCAGGTGCCGAATGGATAATGCATGAAGTATTAAAGTGGCAACATAGAGGCGGCGGTATTTACTTTGCCGGCATGAAAGTTGTCAGTCAAGACGTACTTAAAAAAGGAGGCTTTTTGAAGAAAATAGGTTATTCAAACTTCTTTGTAGATAAAAATAGTGCCATAGCCAGTATTTATAAAAAACTAAACAAAGACATTTGTGCAACATGTACCGTTAGGGTTTTTGATGAATGTAAAACGCTTGACAATACCTAGTATGTACTTTATGTTACAATTGCTACAGTAACAATTGATTACTTTTGTGCAACTAAAATAATCAAACATATTAATGACTTTACAACGTATATTTCCCATTTTAGAATGGCTTTCTAACTATAAAAAAGAATGGCTAAAAGGAGATATTAGTGCCGGATTAACTGTTGGTATCATGCTTATACCCCAAGGTATTGCGTATGCTATGATTGCAGGGTTGCCTCCAATTTACGGGTTGTATACCGCAATGATACCCCAAATAGTATACGCTATCTTCGGTACCTCACGCCAATTAGCCGTAGGACCGGTGGCCATGGATTCACTTATTGTTGCCACAGGTGTGGCGGCTTTGGCAAAAATAGGTACCGATAATTTTATTGAATTTGCCATTTTATTGGCATTTATGATGGGCGTGTTACAAGTACTCTTCGGAATTTTTAAATTGGGATTTTTAGTTAATTTTTTATCAAAACCCGTTATTAGCGGTTTTACCTCTGCAGCCTCGTTGATTATAGGATTGAATCAGTTAAAACACTTAACCGGAATCAATATCGGCCGAAATAATAAAATTCAACATTTAGTGGTTGATGCCGCTCAACATCTACAAGAAATACATTGGATAACTTTCTCTATAGGGATTTTGTCTATTATAACCTTAGTACTCTTCAAAAAGTATTTTAAAAAAATTCCTGCAGCATTAGTTATTGTAGTCATAAGTATATTAGTAGTGAAATTCCTTCATTTAGAACAATATGGCGTTAAAATAGTAGGTAAAATTCCGGAAGGGCTACCAAGTTTCAGAATGCCACATTTCGACAAAAAAATCCTAATCGATTTATTTCCCATTGCCTTAACACTGTCATTCATTGCTTTTT
>DRQI01000377.1 GCA_011330545.1 Flavobacteriia bacterium | reverse complement strand
CCCTTTTTCTTGGAGCAGGTCGTACATATATTTAAAATATTCATTGTGGCCGCCTTGATATGAAGTCATTGCAATGGCATTGGCATCTTCTTGTATGGCCGTATTTACCACTTCTTCAACGCTACGGTCATGCCCCAAGTGTATCACTTCAACGCCGGTAGCTTGAATAATTCTGCGCATGATATTAATGGCGGCATCATGGCCGTCAAAAAGAGAAGCAGCAGTAACAATTCTAATTTTATGTTGAGGAATATATGGTTGAATGTGCTCCATTATTTATTGGTGATGTTTAATGGTGCAATTTACAATTATTAATGGTTAATTATTATTGAAGTATTTTAAAAATGTCCAAAATTTTCGATTTTCTAAATAATAGAGATTCTCTTCATTTTTATAGGCTTCTTTTTCAAAACTGATATTGTGATATGCCCGGTTCCAATTTCTAAAACGGATGAGGTGAATTGAGAATTCAATAATATACCAAGTAAAGAAAAATACCCATAGTAGCTCTAATTGTTGCCTTAGGTGAATTTGTTCATGGTTTACTAAGACTGAATTAGACGCCAATGACTTATTTTTTAGAAAAATAAACGGATAAATGGCCATGCCGTTATATTTTCTCGGAATTAAAAATTTTGATATTAAAATCATAGCAATTGTAGAGGTTACAAAGAATTATCGGTGTAATTTATACTGTAAACGTAAGCAATATATACTTTATAAAGGTTCGTTAAAAGCATTGGTTACATAGTAAACGCTTTAATTTATCAATAATTATATAAGTTTTTAATTAGTAGGTAGTTATGAGTATATTTTGGTTTGTGTGGGGTAAGATATTATCGGGATTTACTGTTTTTCAACGTTTTAACATAAGATTAACGAGTGTTTTAACATAGAATTGACGATTGATTGTTATATCTTTATATTCTAAAATTCAAATAATTTACCTGAAAAATGAAGTCAGTAAGGATAATTTACATATTATTCTTGTTATTTTATGTCACTATTTTCGCAAAAGAAAATAGTGCTATTAAAACCAACACTTTTTATAAAGGAATTCAAATTGATAGTTCTCATTTAAGCAATCGGTTAAAGTTCAATAAAGGGTATGCTAATTCTATTATTAAATGGCATAAAAAAGCACTGGTTGAGGGCGTTCAGTTTTCTAATGATGATTTAAAGAATATCGCCATCAGTTATGCATATTTAGAAAATGCGGCAAAGGCAAGTGAGTATTTAGAAAAATACATCAAACATTCTCATAAGATTAATATTATTAATAACAGTGTTTTTGAGAATATTAGTAATTCTAAAGAATTTAAAGGCGTTTTAAAGAAATACCAACCTGAGATTAACCCATGGATATTATTTTTCTTTTCTACAGGTTTGATAGGTGTTTTTATTGCCATTGTATTAAATTTGAGAAAGAAAGGTGATACTGTAGCCAATATACTCATCAGTTTATTTGTATTATTGCATTCGTTTTTTATGATACATTTAAGCCTGTTTTTATCAAAATACACGTTTAATTTTCCACATTCATTATATATAACGGCTTCGTTTTCTTTTTTATATGGCCCTTTGTTGTATTTTTATTTTAGGAGAATTACAGAGAAATACAAATTTAAGCCTATAGATTTACTGCATTTATTACCTTCAATATTTTTGTTTTTGTATTTCTTGCCAATCTATTTATTGCCGGCTGAAGACAAATTAGAAATACTCTTTAACAGGTATGAAACTACCTATTTTATCATTGTTTTTGTCGTGGCCGTAAAGTGTATTTCACTAGCTACTTACGGGTATTTAGTCTATAAAATTTATAGAAAATGCCTGAGGGCAATACCCAAACAACGAATAGAAATTTTAAGGTGGAAACGGAATATTGCCCTATTAAATGCAGTGTATGTGATATCGTATGTAATTTATGGCTTAGCGGTTATTAATAATAATTTTGTAGAAGTTTTAATTTATCCTCAAATACTTTCAATGTCTTTAATTGTATTATATGTTGGCTATACGGCGTATGTACAACCAAGGGTTTTTAGCAAAAAATATTTATTTAATCAATCGGCATTAAAATACCAAAAATCAGGTTTGACCGAAAGTTTTTCTATGGATCTTAAAGAGCAATTATTACAGTTACTCAACCGAGAAAAGGTGTATAAGAACAACAGTATCAATTTAGATACGCTTTCACAAAAAATGGGTACTACCAGGCATAATTTATCGCAGGTAATAAATGAACATTTTGATGTGAACTTTTTTAACCTGATTAATAAATACAGAATTTTAGAAGCCCAAGAAATTTTTAAAAACGACACCAATAATAATTTACATATTATTGATGTTGCCTACGATGTAGGTTTTAACAATAAAGTTACTTTTAATAAAGCCTTTAAGGAGCACACAAGTATTACACCTTCAGAATATTTAAAGAGTTTGAAGCGGCAAAGAATAAGTCCTGCTTATTGATTGGGCTCAATAGTAATACCCCTTTTTTCGTTTCTATAAACAAAATTTTTCTTCATAAACAACAAAAGGTAAATCTAAGGTAATTTTCTGTCGGCAAGGAAAATGATGATAGGCATTACCCTTAAACTTTTGACAAAGTATTTTTTTTGGCTTGTATTTGAATTAATTTAGGGCAAGGCATTAAGAAAATCTATTTTTAAAAAGATTAAATTTCCACTAAACTTTGACTTCATTTAAGGGTACTTTGATTAATGCCTGCCTTTTTATTTCTCATACACTAATTCAAATGTTTAATTAAAAATTTTATTTATGAAGTGTAAATTTTTCAATTTATGTTTCTTTTTTATCATGTTTGGCACAGTACTATTACATGCACAAGAAAGAACTATAACAGGTACGGTTTCTGATGATACCGGGCCATTACCGGGAGTAAGTGTAATCATTAAAGGAACTACAACAGGTACAGAGACAGATTTTGATGGTAAGTATGCTATTAAGGCAAGTACTGGAGATATCTTAAGATTTAGTTTTATAGGAATGATAACGCAAGAAAAAGTTGTAGGCAATTCAAATACTATTGATGTAGTGTTGACTGCAGATAATAATATCTTAGAAGAAGTTGTCATTATTGGTTATGGACAACAAACTGAAAAGAAGATTATTCAAAATGTTTCAATTATTAAAGAAGCTGCCATAGAAAATTTACAAGTGGTTTCTCCAGATCAATTATTGCAAGGCCAAAGTTCTGGAGTACAAGTTGTAAATGCGTCGGGAGTTTTAGGTTCAGCCGCTGTTATTAGGGTTAGAGGCGTAAATTCTATAAATGCCGGTAGCCAACCACTGATTGTGATTGACGGTGTGCCTCTAACAGACACAGATAATACATTATTGCGTGGTGGTAATACGGGTATCAACCCATTGTCTTATGTCAATGCAAATGATATAGAATCATTCACTGTTTTAAAAGACGCAGGAGCAACTTCTATCTACGGGTCTAGAGGTGCCAATGGAGTAATTTTAATTACCACAAAACGAGGTAAAAGAAACTCTAAAACTACTGTAACATTAGATGTAAATACGCAAATGAGCGAATCTACTGATGTTCCTGATATTTTAACTGCAGATCAATTTAGAAGGTTTAAAGCAGAAGTGGCCTCTATACAACAAGGTACAACAGTGACCCCCGAAAGTTTAGGATTGGGTTCTATCGGTACCCCCGGTACAGATTGGTTAGGAGGGGTTCAACGAACCGGAATATCTCAAAATTATAATGTAGGAGTGCGAGGAGGTAGTGAGAATACTTCTTTTTTCTTTGGTGTGAATTATCAAGATACAGAAGGGTTTATTATCGGTAATGCACTCGAAAAGTCAGGTGTTAGGGTAAATATTGATACGCAAGTTAACAAATGGCTGAAAGCCGGGGTAAATTTAAGCGGAACCAATACCAGACTTAACAGAGTGGGTATTGAAAATAATATCAATGCCCCTTTTACCACGGCATTCTTACAAAGTCCGGTGGTGCCGGCTTTTGATGCCGATGGTAATTTTGTACAATCAGGGTCGTTTATCCCTAATATTTTTGCTAGAGTGGCATTGAACACCGATGAATTAAAAACATTTAGGCTTATTGGAAATGCCTTTATGGAAATTAAACTATTTGAAGGCCTTACTTTTAAATCAGAATTCGGAGTCGATAAATTAGAACTGGAAGAGTTTGTGCGGAATGCCGAGTTCAATTCACCCGGCGGATTTGCCCAACAAGTATTAATTTCTGAAGATAGGTGGCTGACAAATCAAATTTTGAAATACAACACAATTATTGCTGACAATCATAATTTGACTGTTATTGCAGGATTGAATTATGAAGAAACATTGCGAACCAGGTCAAATGTATCAGCTACCGGGTTTTTGACAGATGACTTGAGAAATTTAGGTTCCGGCTCAACACCAACGATACTTAATGGAGATCGATTTCCTTCAAGATTGTACGGGTTATTTACAAGGGTATCTTATGACTATCAAGGAAAATATATTTTAGAAGGCTCATTTAGAAGAGATGGCTCCTCAAGATTTGGTAAAAACAATCGATTTGGAAATTTCTGGTCGGTAGCCGCAGGTTGGGTATTATCTGAAGAAACATTTATTGAAGACTTAGACTTTTTTGATTACCTGTCATTAAGGGCAAGTATCGGTACTGTTGGTAACGATAGAGTTGGTACTTTTCCATCGTTAGGATTATTTGCAGCAGGTGCTATCGCTGATTTTAACGGACAGTCAGGCGTAATTCCCAATCAACCGGAAAACCCCGATTTAAAATGGGAAGAAAGTGAAACTTTTGATATTGGGATTAAATCTACTTTCTTTCACGGTAGGATAAGTTTTAACGCAAACTATTTCAAAAAAGTTACAAGCGATTTATTGCTGAATCAGGTATTGCCTCCTCAAACCGGTTTTACAACCATCACAAAAAATATTGGTGAAATGCAAAATACAGGGTGGGAGTTTGATTTAAATACGGTAAACGTAAAATTAGAAAATTTTGAATGGTCAACTAGTTTTAATATATCTTTTATTGATAATCGAGTAAATAAATTAAATGCTGATGCCGCTACAGATTCACAGGGCAGAAGAATTATTGACGGCCCTATTCAAAGAGCTATAGAGGGCGAGTCATTAAATAATTTTTACTTGATTAGATATGTTGGCGTGAATCCTCAAACCGGTGATGCAGAATGGTTAGATGCTAATGGCAACATAACATTAAACCCCAGTACAAATGATAGGGTAGTGGTAGGAAGCCCTTTGCCCGATTTTTCGGG
>DRQI01000376.1 GCA_011330545.1 Flavobacteriia bacterium | reverse complement strand
TATCGTTGGCAAGTACAATTTTTGCCGTATACAACATTCCTTTTCCGTCTGTAATATGCAATAAATCGCCTGTTTTTTTTCGAAGCACCCGTACAATATGCCTGCTTTCAATGTTGTTGAATGTGATCTGCCGGGTATTTTCTGTAAGGTTGGCTGTATAGAAAAGCTGCATAACGATGGATACTTATAGTTGTTTTTATATATTTCGAACCCTAGCCTAAAATAACCCGTCAATCTTCTCTACGATATATTGGGGGGCTCTCGTTGGGCGGTTTCTTTTCATATCGATAAATACTAACGAAGTATAGCCTTTGGTTAACAATTCTTCACTTTCATTACAGATTTCAAAATCAAATTCTATGGTAACTGTAGGTTTTTTAAGAAGGGTAGTTGTCAAGGTTAGCAAATCGTCATATTTAGCAGGCTTTTTATAATCGACGTTTAAATTTAAGACAGGCAGCATAATACCTGAGTCTTCCATACGTTTATAAGAGATACCGAGGTTGCGTAACCATTCAACTCTTCCCATTTCAAAGTATTGGGCGTAGTTGCCATAATAGACGTAACCCATTTGGTCAGTTTCACCATAACGGACCCTAATTTGTAATTTATGACGTAACATGAAATAATTTTATAAAGGACGGAGATGTTACGAAAAAAATAATTAATAATCAATAGTAAATTTATTTTTTTATAACGAAAAATATTCACACTTTTGTAACACGAAAAATATGAGAGAAAACCCTGAAATATCTCTCAGCAATCTTAACCAAAAAAACTAAACCCTTAGAATGACAAAAACTGCTACCTCAGTTTGGAACAATTGCTTGTCTTTTATTAAAGATAATATTAAACCTCAAGCTTATAAGACTTGGTTCGTACCAATTAAGCCTATTAAAGTTACAGGTGAAGCATTGACCATACAGGTGCCAAGCAAGTTTTTTTATGAGTGGTTAGAAGAGCATTATATTAAATTGTTACGGGTAGCATTGGTACGTGAATTGGGTGAAGATGCTAAGTTGGTATATGATGTGAAGATGGAAAATGCGTATAGCAGTAAAAATCCGCATACGGTAAAAATTCCGAGTTCTAATAGAAAACCTTTCAATTCACAAGGCGTTACCGTTCCGTTAGAATTTGATAAAAGAGAGCTGCGAAATCCGTTTATCATTCCCGGAATCCAAAAAATCAAAATAGAATCACAATTAAATCCCAATTATAGTTTCGATAATTTTATTGAAGGCGATGCCAACAGGTTGGCGCGTTCTGCCAGTATGGCCGTTGCCAATAAACCCGGGGGTACCTCTTTTAATCCGCTATTAATTTACGGCGGGGTAGGCTTAGGAAAAACGCATTTGGCACATGCCATAGGAGTTGATATCAAAGATAAATATCCCGAAAAAACAGTATTGTACATTTCTGCCGAAAAATTTACTCAACAATATATAGATTCTGTAAAAGGAAATTCGAGAAATGATTTTATCCATTTTTACCAGATGATTGATGTATTGATTGTAGACGATGTACAATTCTTATCAGGAAAAGCCGGTACACAAGATGTATTTTTCCATATATTCAATCATTTGCACCAAAATGGCAAACAAGTGATATTGACTTCCGATAAGGCACCGGTAGATATGCAAGATATAGAACAACGTTTGTTATCGCGTTTTAAATGGGGGCTTTCGGCAGAATTACTGTCGCCTGATTATGAAACGAGAATCTCTATCTTACAGAATAAACTCTTTAGAGACGGCGTAGAAATGCCCGATGAGATAGTAGAATACATTGCAAAAAATATCAAGACCAATATTAGGGAATTAGAAGGCGTACTCATTTCAATGATTGCCCAAGCATCTTTTAACAGAAAAGAATTTACCCTGGCATTGACCAAACAAATTGTAGATAAATTTGTTAAAAATACCAAACGTGAAGTATCTATTGATTACATCCAGAAGGTGGTCTCTAAATATTTTGAAATGGATGTAACGACCTTGCAATCAAAAACAAGAAAAAGGCATATCGTACAAGCACGCCAATTGGCTATGTTCTTTGCCAAGCGTATGACCAAGGCTTCCTTGGCCAGTATTGGGTCTCAAATTGGCAGCAGAGACCATGCTACGGTACTACATGCTTGTAAAACAGTTGATAACCTTACCGAAACCGACAAACAGTTTAGAAAGTATGTTGAAGACATCACTAAAAAACTATCATTTTAATACTTAGAAATGGTACGGGTTTTAATGGTCTGTCTCGGAAATATTTGCCGCTCTCCTTTAGCCGAAGGTATTTTAAAATCAAAAACAAACCCTGAAAATGTCTTTGTAGATTCTGCCGGAACCGGTAGCTATCATATTGGAGAACAGCCTGACAGGCGTTCTATTGCCGTGGCCAAGACACACCATTTGGATATTACCGGCCAGCGTTGCAGGCAGTTTACGGTAGAAGATTTTGACAATTTCGATTGGATTTATGTGATGGATAATGCAAATAAAAGAGATGTATTGGCATTGGCGAGAGATGAAAATGACCGTGCCAAAGTAAAGATGATTTTAAATGAAATTTTTCCGGGCGAAAATGTAGATGTACCCGACCCGTATTACGGGGGAGAATTCGGATTTGAAAATGTATATACCTTATTAGATAAGGCCTGTACTCAAATTGCTAAGAAATTAAACAATGGCTAAACCCGGAAAATTATATCTAATTCCCACTACCTTAGGCGATAATGAGCCATTAGAAGTATTGCCCATTTCGGTAAAAACGGTTATTGAAAAAGTAAGCCATTATATTGTTGAAAATGAAAAATCTGCCCGTAGGTTTATAAAAAAAATAGCCCCCCGGAAATCACAACCTTCCTTACAACTTTTTGTATTGGATAAGTTCACCGACATCTTTGAATCACAACATTATTTAGAGGCTTGTAATCAGGGCTATGATATGGGATTGATGTCTGAAGCCGGCGTGCCGGGTATTGCAGACCCCGGGGCTTTAATAGTACAAATGGCTCATAAAAAAGGGGTCAAAGTAGTGCCGTTAGCAGGCCCTTCTTCAATTACCATGGCCATGATGAGTTCAGGATTAAACGGACAGAATTTTGCCTTTAACGGTTATTTGCCTATCGATAAAACCGAACGCAAAAAAACGATCAAACAATTAGAGCATTTGTCTTTTGAAAAAAACCAGTCACAATTGTTTATAGAAACTCCGTACCGCAATCAGAAAATGTTTGCCGATTTATTACAAACATTATCAGCTGCCACCCAATTGTGTATTGCGGTTGACATTACGCTGTCAACAGAATTTATCAAAACACAAACGGTTCAAGATTGGAAAAAAGGAAAAGTCAATTTGCACAAACGCCCGGCTATTTTTATTCTTCATAAGAAATGATTACTATTTTTTTAAGTTAGCAATTTGTTCTTTTGCAAATTCTTTGGTTTGCCCATCACCATATTTTAGCATCTTTTCATAATACTTAATAGACATTTTTTTATTGCCTTTAAGTTTATAGGTTTGGGCAATATTTCCTAGTACGATATAATCTTTTGGGTTTATTTTTTCGGCTTTAAGTAATGGCGCCAATCCTTTGTCATACTCACCATTCAACAAATACACCACCGAAATGTTTGAAAGGCTTTCTACGTTATTAGGGTAATACTTTAAAACCGTTTCAGAAATTTGTTTCATATTGTTTAGTAAACGAT
>DRQI01000375.1 GCA_011330545.1 Flavobacteriia bacterium | reverse complement strand
GTTTCAAACTGAATTTCGTACAATCGGCTATAATACCCTTTTTGTTGTAATAATTCTTTATGAGTACCTTGTTCTACTATCTTCCCTTTTTCCATTACTATAATCTTATCTGCTTTTTTAATGGTGGCCAGTCGATGTGCAATGATAATTGATGTTCTGTTTTTTGTAATGGTATCTGTAGCTTTTTGTATCAGTTTTTCTGATTGTGCATCGATGGATGAAGTGGCTTCATCCAATACCAAAATAGCCGGCTTGCTAACATAGGCACGCAAAAAAGCAATTAGCTGGCGTTGCCCCGAAGACAACATACTGCCTCTTTCTTTTACGTTATAGTGATACCCGTTAGGAAGGCTCATGATAAAATCGTGGATACCAATTTTTTTGGCAGCTTCTTCTACTTCTCCTAAAGAAATAGCACTATTATTTAGTGTTATATTATTAAAAATGGTATCCGAAAATAAAAATACATCTTGCAATACAACGCCTATTTGGCCTCTTAGCGAGTGTAATGTAAACTTATTGATATTTGTACCGTCAATGGCAATGATACCTGAGTCAATGGTATAAAACCGGTTTAATAAATTAATAATGGTTGATTTACCGGCTCCGGTGGCTCCTACAACGGCCACATTTTCACCTTGCTGTACTTTAAAAGAAATGCCTTTTAACACGGGTTCGCCTTTTATATAGCTAAATTTCACTTTGTTAAAGCTAATATCCCCCTTTATATTTTTAGCGGCTAATGTTCCTGAATCGATTTCTTCAGCTTCAACATCCAATACATTGAATACTCTTTCGGCAGCTACCATACCCATTTGTAAGGTATTGAATTTATCAGCTATCTGGCGCAACGGCCTAAACAACATGGTGGTCATCATAATAAAACTGGTAATATCACCAAAGGTTGCTGCCCCTCCGGCGATAGCTTTTAAGCCTCCGTACCAAACAACAACCCCCAAGGTCAATGAAGATAAAATTTCTACAATAGGAAAGAAAATAGAATAATACCAAACGGTTCTTATATGTGCTTTTTTATGTTTATCATTTATTTTAACAAATTTGTCATACTCTATTTTTTCGCGCGTAAATAATTGTACAATTTTCATTCCGCTAATGCGCTCTTGTACAAAGCTATTTAGATTGGCAACCTGTGTACGTACATCTTGAAAGGTAGCTTTGATTTTAATTTGAAAAATTTTGGTAGCATAAATAATTATCGGCAACACAGCAGATACTATTAGTGCCAATTGCCAATTTATCCAAAACATTACTACTAATAAAACTACTATTTTGAGCAAGTCGCTGATAATCATAAACAAGCCTTGTCCAAATATACTGGCAATGGTTTCAATATCAGAAACGACGCGGGTAACCAATTTTCCTACGGGCGAGGTATTAAAATATTGCATTTTAAATCGCAACATCCGTTGAAATAATTGTGTTCTGATATCTTTGATAATGTGTTGCCCCAACCAATTGGTAAAAAATATAAACAGAAATTGGAATACCACTTCAAACAATAATACTACGAGCATTATCAAACTAAAATTTAACAATTGCCGGGCATTTTTGTGAATGATATAATCATCAACTATTTTTCTGAGTAGTACAGGGCGGACGGCTGCCAACACAGCAAGAAGCAATACAGAGATTATAGAGAGTACAAACTGAAAACGATATTGTTTGACATAGGCCATCAATCGTTTAAACAATTTAAAATCAAAGGCTTTACCGGTTACTTTTTCGCTCATTTTTTGAGTTTTGAGTTTGTTCTGTGTTTATCTTATTTTTTACCTTTTCTTAATTCTCTTTTTTTATTACATTTTCAACTTCTTCAATTAGTTTTTCTTTATTAGGAAGAATATATGTAAACTTTGAAGCAAACACATTATTTTCTAAACCACTTAAGATATATTCAGCAGTTATTTCATCTTTATCGGCGCAAAGAATTATGCCTATTGGCGAATTGTCATTACTATCATTTATTTCTGTTTTGTAATAATTGATATATGTGTTTAACTGACCTGCATCTGTTATTTTTAATTTTGTAGTTTTTAATTCTATAAGAATATAGCATTTCAAGATTTTATTATAAAAAACCATATCTACAAAGTAATGAGTATTATTGATTGTAATTCTTTGTTGAGAACCTACAAACATAAACCCTTTTCCTAACTCTAATAAAAAATCTTCGATATGCTTAATAAGTTTTCTCTCCAAATCTTTTTCAAGTACAGGTTTGTTTTCAGAAATTCCTAAAAATTCAAATACATAAGGGTTTTTTATAACATCTTCCGGTTTAGACAATAATTGTCCTTTTTTTGAAAGTTCATACACTTTTTTCTTATTTGGCTTTCCTTGTGATAATAATAACCTTTCATATAATGAACTATTAACCTGCCTCTTTAATTCTCTAATAGACCAATTTGAATTTATAATTTCTTTTTCATAAAAACTCCTTTTCTCTTTGTTTTCAATAATTAACAGCTCACAAATATGCGACCAATTAAGTTGTCCAGACAGTGCTTGGACATTTGGATATTCAAGATAAAATTTTCTCATATTAAAAAGGTTTGATCTTGAAAACCCTTTTCCTAATTCATTCGTTAACTGTTTTGATAAGGCTAAAATTAATTGTCTTGAAGATTTATTATCAATATTTTTTGTATTTTCTTTTGTTACAATTTCTTTTCCTATTTGCCAATATGCAGCAATTAATGTATGGTTAATATTACGAATTACGTTTCGTCTTGAATTCACAATAATATCCTTTATGGTTTTAACCAAATCACTATTTAAATCTGACACTTTCATTTTTTACTGTTTTATCCCCATATACTACTCGGCTTAAAAACAATCCTTGTGGCGGTACCGAAGTACCGGCCTTGCTTCTGTCTTCACTTTCGATAATGGCAATAACATCTTTGGTTGTTGTTTTACCCAAGCCTACGTCTAGTAAGGTTCCTACAATAGCCCTTACCATATTTCGTAAAAATCGATTGGCAGTGATATAAAAAGTCAATGAGCTACCTTCTAGTACCCATGTTGCTTCTGTAATAGTACAATTATATGTTTTTACATCGGTCTTAGATTTAGAAAAACACCTAAAATTAGTATATTTCAACAACACTGCCGCCGCTTCGTTCATTTTATTGATATCTAATTGCCGATGGTAAATCTGCCAAGTGGTATCTAATAAAAACGGATTCCTACCCAACCAAATTCTATATTCATAACTCCTACTCATGGCATCAAACCTCGCATGTAAGTTATCAGCTACCAAAAAAAGGGAATTTATTACAATATCATCAGGTAAAAAAGCATTTAATTTTTGTTGTATTTCTTTTTCGTTTAACTTTTCAGCACTATCAAAATGTGCGAATAGTTGCAATGCATGCACTCCTGCATCCGTCCTACCGGCACCTACAAGGTTTATCTTAGCTCTTGTAATAGTTGCCAATGCTTTTGTTACCGTTTCTTGTACCGAAGTAGCATTGGGCTGTGTTTGCCAACCGTGATAATTTTTTCCGTTGAATGATATGTCTAAAAAGTATCTCAAGAAATAGTATTTTTGCGCAATAGCAAAGATATGCAATCGTATTATTGCAATTCTTAAATAAATCTCAATTTTTGAAAAAAATACTC
>DRQI01000374.1 GCA_011330545.1 Flavobacteriia bacterium | reverse complement strand
TTAGAGACAAACCAAATTAAATAATCTGTTTTCACATTGAGTCGTAACATCAAAATTATCTATCTCACCATAAATTTTTACTTGTCAGAACCATTTGAAGATTCATTTTTGAATTGTACTTTTACATCAGTTAAACAAATTTGCCAATAAACCATTAAGTAACTATAATGAAAATAGTAATATCGCCAGCAAAATCATTAGACTACCAATCTGAATTGCCAACAACCGAACATACACAAGCCGTTTTTTTAAAACAGGCCGAAAAAATAGCAGGTATCCTTAAAAAGAAAAGCGCCAAACAATTGTCTAAATTAATGCGTATTTCAGATAATTTAGGGCAACTCGGTTACGAACGCAACCAGCAATGGCAGTTGCCTTTTACTACTTCCAACGCCCGCCAGGCTATTTATGCATTTAAAGGAACCGTATATGAAGGGTTAGATGCGTATACCTTACCCTTAGCTAAATTAGGCCAGTTGCAAGATAAGTTGCGCATTTTGTCAGGCCAATACGGAATGTTGAAACCGTTAGATTTGATGCAGCCTTACCGGTTGGAAATGGGTACCAAACTAAAAATAGGCCGCAAAAACAACCTATACCAATTTTGGGATACTGCCATTACCGAGGCTTTGAATGCAGAGCTGTCAGAAGGAGAGCCTTTTATTAATTTGGCGAGTAATGAATATTTTAAAGTGCTAAAACCAACGTTGTTAAAAGTACCGGTGATTACCCCCGTATTTAAAGACTATAAAAACGGAACGCTTAAAATGATTGCCTTTTTTGCCAAAAAAGCGCGGGGTATGATGGTTCGTTACATTATAGATAATGACATCAGTACCGTTGAAGATATCAAAGGGTTTACTACCGAAGGATATGGCTTTGATGCAAACCTCTCTACCAATACCGAATTGGTGTTTACCAGATAAATAGTGTAACATAATAGGTTTCTTTTGGAAGTGGAAAAGAACGCAGGTCGCTGATAAAACAGGTTTTCGCTGATAAAATCGCCGTGTTCATCATAAAAAATCAGTGTCATCTGCCTTCCATAAAACAACGTCACCAAACATTTTTCTGCCATAATGTCATTTTAAAAATGGTATCCCTGCCAAAATCATTAAATATTTCTATTGGCATAATGATTGACTAATTACTAGCAGAGTAAAAAAGAAAATAAAACCGAAAAAAATTTAAAATAGATATTATGAGTAAAATTATAGGAATAGATTTAGGAACAACCAATTCATGCGTTGCTGTAATGGAAGGTAATGAACCGGTAGTAATTCCTAATGCAGAGGGCAAAAGAACAACGCCTTCTATCGTAGCTTTTGTTGAAGGTGGCGAACGTAAAGTAGGTGACCCTGCCAAACGTCAAGCCGTTACCAACCCCACAAAGACCATATATTCAATTAAACGTTTTATGGGTAATAAATATTCTGAATCTAAAAAAGAAGCAGAACGTGTACCTTATAAAGTTGTGAAAGGCGATAATGATACCCCAAGAGTAGATATTGACGGCCGTTTGTATACTCCGCAAGAAATTTCTGCGATGATCTTACAAAAAATGAAAAAAACTGCCGAAGATTATTTGGGCACCGAAGTAAAAGAAGCGGTAATTACCGTACCTGCTTATTTTAACGATTCGCAACGCCAAGCAACAAAAGAAGCCGGCGAAATTGCCGGATTAAAAGTGAGTAGAATTATCAATGAACCAACTGCCGCTGCGTTGGCTTACGGATTGGATAAAACCGGTGCCGATAAAAAAATTGCAGTATACGATTTGGGTGGAGGTACTTTTGATATTTCTATCCTCGAAATTGGCGATGGCGTATTTGAAGTATTGTCTACCAATGGAGACACACATTTAGGAGGTGATGATTTTGACCAAGTAATTATCGATTGGCTAGCCGATGAATTTAAGAAAGAAGAAAATTTAGACTTACGTGATGACCCAATGGCATTACAACGTTTAAAAGAAGCTGCCGAAAAAGCAAAAATCGAATTGTCATCAAGTACCCAAACCGAAATCAATTTACCATACGTTACCGCAACAGCCAGTGGCCCGAAACACTTGGTAAAAACATTGACAAGGGCTGCATTTGAAAAATTAGCCGATAATCTGATAAAACGTTCAATGGCTCCGGTTAAAAAAGCCTTAAAAGACGCTGATTTATCAACTTCTGATATTGATGAAGTCATCTTAGTAGGGGGCTCAACACGTATTCCGAGAATACAAGAAGAAGTAAAAAAATTCTTTGGCAAAGAACCTCACAAAGGAGTAAATCCTGATGAAGTGGTGGCTATTGGAGCAGCTATTCAAGGCGGTGTTTTGACAGGCGATGTAAAAGATGTATTGTTATTAGACGTTACCCCACTTTCATTAGGTATTGAAACCATGGGTAATGTAATGACCAAATTAATAGAAGCCAATACAACGATTCCTACCAAAAAATCGCAAGTATTTTCAACAGCAGCAGACAATCAGCCTTCAGTAGAAATTCACGTATTGCAGGGTGAACGCGCCATGGCTGCCGATAATAAAACCATAGGCCGTTTTCACTTAGACGGAATTCCACCGGCACCAAGGGGCGTACCTCAAATTGAAGTGACCTTTGATATTGATGCCAATGGTATTATCAATGTGTCTGCTAAAGATAAAGGTACCGGCAAAGAACATCAAATTCGTATTGAAGCCTCTTCAGGATTGTCTGAAGAAGAAATCAAAAAAATGAAAGCTGATGCCGAAGCAAATGCCGAAGCCGATAAAAAAGCGAAAGAAATTGCTGAAAAAATCAATGGTGCCGATGCGATGATTTTCCAAACAGAAAAACAATTGAAAGAGTTTGGAGATAAATTATCTGCCGATAAAAAAGCACCTATTGAAGCAGCTCTGGAAGAGTTGAAAAAAGCACACGAAGCTAAAGACATCGCCCAAATAGATACGGCTATGGAAAAGATTAACGAGGCTTGGAAAGCTGCTTCTGAAGAGATGTATAAAGCTGAGCAAGATGCTACTCAAAAAATGCATGATGAACCCGAAATTCCCAATCAGGAAGGTTCAGGGGATGATGTACAAGATGTAGATTTTGAAGAAGTAAAAGAAGACTAACTATACGTGTTTTCTCACAATTGATAAAACCCGCTCATTGAGCGGGTTTTTTTATCTCAAAAAAATCAGTTGTTTGATAGTGATATGATAAACTATCAAACAACTGAATTCAATGCCGGTACCAAATAAACATAAAAAAATTTACTTTTTTGGCCTATTGGGTATGGCAACAATTTAAAATCTAATTATGAAAAACAGTATCTTTAATGATATAAGGCTTTACTTTATTCATACCCATCGTAATCGCCTTTTTGTTCAACGGAATTAAATGGTGGTAACGTTCTGATAACGATTTTTTTAAGCCTTCGATAACATTTTCGAGTTTTACAATAGGCTTTACTTTTAAAAAAGCACCCAAAACGACCATATTGAATATTTTTTTATTTCCCATTTCAGCGGCTAATTTTGCACCATCGACACTAAAAATACCGATGTCTGTCCTTGTTGGATGGTGAGAAATTCCGTTAGGGTCATATAATAATATACCTCCGGGCTTTACCGCTTTTTCAAACTTATCCATAGATTGTTGGTTTAAAATAATAGCGGTATCATATACTTTTAAATAAGGAGAACTGATTCTTTCATCGCTTAAAATAACGGTTACATTGGCTGTTCCGCCACGCATTTCGGGGCCATACGACGGCATCCAACTTACTTCCTGGTCTTGCATAATACCCGAATAGGCCAAAATTTTTCCCATTGATAATACTCCTTGGCCACCAAAACCTGCAATAATAATTTCTTCTGTCATATCCTAGTTATTTTAATTTACCATTCACTTTTATATCCCCAAGAGGGAAATATGCAAACATATTTTCTTCCATCCATGCATTTGATTCTACGGGATTCATCTTCCATCCCGAATTACAATTAGAAACAATTTCAATAAAAGAAACCCCTTTTTTTAACCGGATGTTTTCAAATGCTTTTCTGATGGCTTTTTTAGTTTTTCTCACGTGTTTATGGGTATGTACCGCTTGGCGGGTAGCATAGTAAACTCCCGGGAGATTGGCTACCAATTCGGTTATTTTTAAGGGAGAGCCCATGGTTTCTATCTCTCTTCCGTAAGGCGAAGTTGAAGAGCGCATTCCTGCTAAAGTAGTAGGTGCCATTTGCCCGCCTGTCATTCCGTAAATTCCATTATTTACAAAGATAATGACGATATTTTCGCCTCTGTTGCAGGTATGTATGGTCTCTGCCGTTCCGATAGCTGCCAAATCACCATCTCCCTGATAGGTAAATACATATTTTTCAGGCCAAGTACGTGCAATGGCAGTAGCCACTGCGGGTGCCCTTCCGTGTGCTGCCTGTGTCATATCAATGTTCATAAAATCATACGCCAATACTGAACAACCCACAGGGGCAACGCCAATAGTATCTTCTACAATGCCCATTTCATCAATGACTTCCATTGTTAAATTATGTGCTGTGCCGTGGCCGCAACCCGGACAGTATGACAAGGTAGCGTCTGTCATTAATCTGCTCTTACAGAAGACTTGATTCTCGGGTTTTATGATGTCTAGTATGTCCATTTTTTATAATTTTTTGTTCTAATGCTTCTAAAATTTCTTCGGGTGTATGGATGATACCTCCGGTTCTGCCGAAATGTAGTACGGGTACTTTGTGTTGTACAGCGAGTTGTACATCTTCAACCATTTGCCCTGCGTTTAATTCAACACTTAAAATTCCTTTTACCTGAGCCGCTAAGTCCAATAGTTGTTGTTTGGGAAAAGGAAAAAGGGTAATAGGCCTCAACAAACCGACTTTAATACCTTTTGCCCTTGCCAATTCAACTGCTTTTTGGCTAATCCGGGCACTTGATCCATAGGCTACAATGAGGTATTCGGCATCCTCACAGTGTATTTTTTCGAAGCGTAGATCTTCTTTTTCCATTTGTTGGTATTTCTTTAACAATCGATGTACACGCGCTTCCATCTTTTCAGATTGTAAATCGAGTGAAGTGATGATATTGCGCTCCCTATCTTTTTTTCCGGTAACGGCCCAATTTCCGTATTTCTTGATGAGCTCTTCATTAGACATTCTTTCTTTTTGATCTTTTAAGGTTACTTTTTCCATCATCTGTCCGATAAGGCCGTCAGAAAGAATTAATACCGGAGCCCGGTATTTAAAGGCAATATCGAAAGCATCTTCAACAAAATCAGCCATTTCTTGTACTGACGAAGGCGCCAACACATATAATTTATAATCGCCGTGGCCGCCGCCTTTTACCGATTGAAAATAATCTGCTTGTGAAGGTTGAATAGTGCCTAAACCGGGCCCGCCGCGAACAACATTGACAATAACCGCCGGCAATTCGGCACCTGCCAGATAAGAGATACCTTCTAATTTTAAGGAAATACCGGGACTCGATGATGAGGTCATCGCTTTTTTGCCCGTACTTGCAGCACCATAGACCATATTGATGGCTGCCAGTTCGCTTTCGGCCTGCAATACCACCATACCGGTTCTTTTTTCGGGGCGCTGTGACATTAAATATTCTATAACTTCTGATTGCGGGGTGATAGGGTAACCGAAGTAAGCATCAACACCGGCCCTTATGGCAGCCTCTGCCAACGCTTCGTTCCCTTTCATTAATTTTAACTCTGACATTCTAATTGTTTTAATTAAAAATTATACTGAAACCTTTACTCTGTATACCGATATAGCCCTGTCAGGGCAAACAATTGCACAATTAGTGCATCCGGTACAAGCCTCAGGATTACTCATATAGGCATAATGATAGCCTTTACGATTGACTTCTTTTGACATGCTAATTACATGGTCTGCGCAAACAGGTATGCACAAGTCACACCCTTTACACACCTCTGTATCAACAACGATAGCACCTTTCACTTTTGTCATTTCTATAATTTTATAGGTGATTATATTCTATTCTTTTAATTATCTTCAAAATTATAGGTAATTTATTGATTAAAGAATGATAAATATCAACCTTGATAATTGTTATAGTAACCTTACACCTATTTTTATTTTCTTTGTTAAAAATCCTCATTCAAATCTTATTACCTTTACCCACTTAAAAAAAATAACCATTGGCCTTACAGACCTATACTTCTGAATTTCGCTATAATTTAAAACTGGCATACCCTGTAATTTTGGGTATGTTAGGGCATACTTTGGTGAGTTTTATCGATAATATTATGGTAGGGCAATTGGGCACGGCAGAGTTGGCAGCCGTATCACTAGGCAATAGCTTTTTGTTTATTGCCATGTCATTAGGCATTGGTTTTTCTACCGCAATAACCCCTTTAGTAGCAGAAGCTGATGGTGAAAATAGTATTGAAAAAGGAAAACAAACCTTTCATCACGGCCTTTTTTTATGTACCGTACTTGGCCTTTTTTTGTTTTTACTGATACTCGCCGTAAAACCGCTAATGTTTTATATGGACCAACCTCAAGAGGTAGTAAATTATGCAATACCGTATTTAGATATTGTAGCATTTTCTTTGATACCGTTAATTGTGTTTCAGGCATTTAAACAGTTTGCCGATGGCCTGTCGCAGACAAAATATTCTATGTGGGCAACCATTTTGGCCAATGTAATTAATGTAATCTTAAACTACCTTCTTATTTTCGGAAAGTTCGGATTTCCTGAATTGGGGATTGTTGGCGCCGCCATCGGTACTTTAATATCACGTACGGCAATGCTTGTTTTTATGTGGCTGCTTCTAAAATCTAAAGCAAAGTTTAAACCCTATATCGAACGGTTTAGTTTTCAGAATATCAAAAAAGCAATGCTTAAAAAAATTATCAATTTAGGATTTCCGTCTGCCTTACAAATGCTTTTTGAAGTGGCTATTTTTACGGCGGCTATCTGGCTATCGGGTGCTTTGGGAAAGAATCCGCAAGCCTCCAACCAAATAGCTTTAAATTTGTCATCGATGACCTTTATGGTAGCTATGGGTTTAGGCGTAGCAGCTATGATACGGGTAGGCAATCAAAAAGGATTGCGGCACTTTAAAAATTTGCGCCGTATTGCATTGTCAATCTTTTTTTTAACGATACTTATTGAAATTGTTTTTGCTTTGGTATTTGTCATTTTTCATTCAGAATTGCCCAAGTTGTATTTAGATGAACACGATTTGCTGAACCAAGCTGATAATTTTGAAGTTATCAGTATTGCTGCTAAATTGATTTTAGTAGCGGCTGTTTTTCAAATTTCTGATGGAATTCAAGTGGTAGTACTCGGGGCTTTACGAGGCTTACAAGATGTAAAAATTCCTACTTTTATTACTTTTATAGCTTATTGGGTTATCGGTTTTCCGATAAGTTATTTTTTGGGCAAAGAAAGTGTTTATGG
>DRQI01000373.1 GCA_011330545.1 Flavobacteriia bacterium | reverse complement strand
GGTGGCATATCATTGATAGATTTTATTTTCCAAGGTTCTGAGCCATTGGCAATATACCCGTCTGTCAATAATAATACAGGGGTCATGTGTTCTAGGGTTAATCTGGCAGCTTCATAAGCCCAATCAAAACAATCGGCAGGCGTACTGGCTGCAATGACTATCAATGGGCTCTCGCCATTTCTACCGTATAAGGCTTGCAATAAGTCTGATTGTTCTGTTTTTGTAGGCAATCCTGTTGAAGGGCCACCGCGTTGTACATCTACAATTACCAGTGGTAATTCGAGTATCATCGCCAACCCTACAGCTTCGCCTTTTAATGCCAATCCGGGCCCGGAGGTTGTCGTAATAGCTAAGTCTCCGGTAAAAGATGCCCCTATCGATGAGGTAATACCGGCAATTTCATCTTCTGCCTGAAAAGCTTTTACACCAAAGTGTTTGTGTTTTACCAGTTCATGTAAAATATCTGAGGCA
This sequence comes from Flavobacteriia bacterium, assembly GCA_011330545.1. Classification (GTDB taxonomy): domain Bacteria; phylum Bacteroidota; class Bacteroidia; order Flavobacteriales; family Flavobacteriaceae; genus Aureibaculum. Next base: position 4,422 of record DRQI01000373.1, on the reverse strand, counting down.
GGAGTGATGGGATAAGACCCTAAAAATAATTCTAAGCCGCTTTTTTCAGCAGCAGCTAAAAAACCCCATGCTGTCGCTTGGTTTCCATTAATAATCCTATACCGGCCTTTAGGCATTTTAGAGGGGGAAATAGTATAGGAATTCGGAATTAACTCTAAGGTTTCGGCAAAATAATATCCGGTTTTTAAAACCTTCGCATTGGCTTCGGCAATTAAAGGTTTGTTTTTAAACTTCTTATCGAAAAACTCTAGGGTGTGGTTCATGTCTCTATCATACATCCAATACACCATCCCCAGCGCAAACATATTTTTACTACGGGTAATACTTTTATTGTCTAAGCCGTCAATGTCTTTTAAGGCTTCTTTGGTCAAGGAAGTCATAGCAACTTCTATAACCCGGTAATTATTTAAACTACCGTCTTCGAGCGGATTACTGGCATATAATGCTTTTTCGAGATTTTTCTTGGTAAAAGAATCGGTGTCAACAATAATTGTATGGCCGGCCTTCAATGCACTTAAATTAGTTTTTAAAGCTGCAGGGTTCATACAAACCAGCAAATCCAAGTCTTCGCCGGGGGTGCTAATTTCTACACTGCCAATATGTACTTGAAATCCGGAAACGCCGTAAAGGCTACCTTGCGGAGCCCTGATTTCTGCAGGATAATTAGGAAAAGTTGCTACATCGTTTCCAAACATGGCCGAAGTATCAGTGAATTGGGTTCCTGTTAACTGCATACCATCACCGGAATCACCAACAAATCGGATAACCACTGCTTCTAAAGCCTCTGGTTGGTGATTTTTTTTAGTTGTTGTCATATAAATTTGTACTAAGTGAAATTTTGTTTAAATTTATCAAAAATTTATTTAAATAAAATAAATGCCAAAATTAATTTCACTTTTTATTTTGAAATATGACTTTTGTCAGCTTACCTTTATTAAATGAATTTTAGTTTTGCATATTAATTTAAAATTTGACAACAATGGCTATTATTATAACAGACGAATGTATTAACTGTGATGCTTGTTTGGCAGAATGCCCTAACCATGCAATTTACGAACCCGATCAAGAGTGGTCTTATGCTGAAGAAACAGCATTGAGCGGTACGGTAACAACACTTGACGGAAGAGAAGTAGATGCTGATGCAGAAAACGAACCGCTTTCTGATGAGTTTTACTACATTGTTCCTGATAAATGTACAGAGTGTAAAGGTTTTCACGATGAACCTCAATGCGCTTCCGTTTGCCCGGTTGATTGCTGTGTGCCGGATGAAGATCACGTTGAAACCGAAGAAGAATTATTGAAGAAAAAAGTGTGGTTACACGGTGAATAATTCTTGATGTACCCATATCGTTTTTAAGTTACTATCTTATTGTTTCACTTCTGTTAAAAAGAAGAGGCAATTGAATTAAAACACTCATAATAATAGTATTATGGGTGTTTTTTTATGTTTTAAACTAGGGTAACTCCTGATAATTATCATAGATTACGAGTGCAAATAACACTACTTTTACACAAATTTTTTAATAAAAATAAGTAGTATTTGTAATTTTTTGCTGTATATGATTTTATGAAACATTCAAGACAAAAGTTTGTTCTTAAATAGCAATAATTATATGAATGTTCTATCTGACCTTTGAAAAGTAATAACTAATAACAGATAAAATTACAAAAAGCTACATAATTTATAGGTTATGCAAAAAAAAGTTCAAAAATTAATTTTAGACGGTAATGAGGCAGTCGCTCGTATTGCCCATAAAACAAATGAAGTTTGTGCTATCTACCCAATAACGCCTTCCTCACCGATGGGCGAACACGCAGAAGCTTTTAGCGCAAAAGGGCAAACGAATATTTTTGGGGATATTCCGCGTATTATAGAAATGCAAAGTGAAGGCGGTGCTGCCGGTGCCGTTCACGGAAGTTTACAAGGAGGGGCATTGACTTCAACCTTTACAGCATCGCAAGGCTTGTTATTGATGATACCTAATATGTATAAAATAGCAGGTGAGTTATTGCCTACTGTTTTTCATATTGCCGCCCGTACCATAGCAACACACGCGTTATCAATATTTGGCGACCATTCTGATGTGATGGCAACACGCCAAACCGGATTCGGAATGCTTTTCGGAGGTACCGTTCAAGAAGCACAAGATTTTGCCCTAATTGCACAAGTGGCAACCCTAAAAGCCAGAGTACCTTTTTTGAATGTTTTTGATGGATTTAGAACCTCTCATGAAATCCAGAAAATTGATGGTATTTCTGATGATGTAATTCATAAAATGATGCCATTAGATAAAATAATGGAACATAAAGAACGCGCGTTGAACCCTAAAAATCCGGTAATCAGGGGAACTTCACAAAATCCCGATGTATTTTTCCAAGCCCGTGAAGCTGCCAATTTATTTTACCAAAGAACGCCCCGAATCGTTCAAGAAACGATGGATGAGTTTTATAAATTGACCGGTAGAAAATATGAGTTATTCGATTATATAGGCCACCCCGAAGCTGAAGAAGTTATCATTATTATGGGTTCTGGCGAAGGCCCTGTTAAAGAAACTATTGAAACAATGGTTGCAGAAGGTGATAAAGTGGGCGCATTGATTGTACGTTTGTATCGTCCGTTTGATATCGGCTATTTTATTGATAAGCTACCTAAAACGGTTCAAAAAATTGCAGTGATGGATCGTACCAAAGAATCTGGTAGCGTTGGAGAACCTTTATATTTAGATGTAGTAGCTGCGTATGCCGAGAGTGATAGGCCGATGCCCGCTATTGTTGGTGGCCGTTACGGACTCTCATCAAAAGAGTTTAATCCTACTATGGTGAAAGCTATTTTTGATAACCTGAATGCCGAAACCCCTAAAAACCATTTTACCGTAGGTATTATTGATGATGTTTCTAAAACGAGTATTCCTATAGATAAATTATTCCATACCAAAAAATCTACTTTTAACTGTTTATTCTATGGCTTGGGTTCTGACGGTACCGTAAGTGCCAATAAAAACTCTATTAAAATTATTGGCGATACTACCGACCATTATACACAGGGTTATTTTGTTTACGATTCTAACAAAGCGGGTTCACAAACCATATCGCACTTGCGTTTTGGCCCTGACCCGATTTATTCTACCTATTTAATCAATACCGCTGATTTTATCGCTTGTCATAAATTTAATTTTATTGACCGGTATGATATTATTGGAAAAGCCAAAAAAGGAGGTACCTTCTTATTAAATGCACCATATTCGAAGGATGAAATTTGGGAACGGTTACCCGAAAAAACACAACAAGGCATTATTGATAAAGAGTTAAAATTTTATGTAATTGACGCTACCAAAGTAGCCCATGAAGCAAAATTGGGAAGAAGGACAAATACTATTTTACAAACCTGTTTTTTCGCTATTTCTGGAATATTGCCTAAAGAAGATGCTATCAAACGTATCAAGAATGCCATTGTAAAATCGTATTCTCATAAAGGGGATGCCATTGTACAAATGAACTTTAATGCGGTAGACAAATCACTAGAAAATTTATTTGAAGTAACATATCCTAAAAAAGTGACTAGTAGCAAAGCCTTCAAATCATTTGTTACCAATAATGCTACGACCTTTACCAAAGAAGTATTGGCCATGTCTATGGCAGGAAAAGGCGATTTGTTGCCCGTAGGCGTATTTATGCCTGACGGAACGTTCCCTACCGGAACTTCACAATATCAAAAAAGAGACATTGCCGATTTTATTCCTGTATGGGATGATGTTGACCTATGTACGCAGTGTAATAAATGTAGTTTAATTTGTCCTCATAGTGCCATTCGTGCCAAAGTAGTAGATGAATCAATGGTAAGTGAATTTCCGGAAACCTTAGGTAGTGTTGCCGCCAAAGGCCGTCCGTTTGACAAAGAAAAAGACAAATATATCTTACAAGTGTCACCGTATGATTGTACCGGATGTAACTTATGTGTAGAAATCTGTCCTGCGGTAAGCAAAGAAGACGAAAACTTTAAAGCCATCAATATGCACTCTAAAAAAGAGGTGGTAGAAGTAGAGGCTGCAAATTGGAATCACTTTATTGAATTACCCAATTATGACCGTAAAGAATTGAAAGTTGACAATGTAAAAGGCTCGCAATTCTTACAACCGCTATTTGAATTTTCAGGAGCGTGCCCCGGTTGCGGCGAAACGCCATATATTAAATTATTAACCCAACTTTGGGGCGATAATATGGTTATTGCCAATGCCACAGGATGTTCTTCAATATACGGTGGAAATTTACCAACTACACCGTATACTACAAATAATGACGGCCGTGGCCCGGCATGGGCAAATTCACTTTTTGAAGATAATGCCGAATATGGATTGGGATTAAAATTAGCATTGAATGCCAAACAGGCCAGAGCTCAAAAGCTATTAAAACTTTTAGAACCAG
>DRQI01000372.1 GCA_011330545.1 Flavobacteriia bacterium | reverse complement strand
GGAAAAGAAGTATTTGGCGGTACCGGTATGAATATTCTAAACCCGGCATTGACCATCAGAGCCTTTTTATTCTTTGCGTATCCTACTTGGATGAGTGGAGATAAAGTTTGGGTTCATGGAGCGGTAGAGAGAGCTCAAGAAATTGCTTCCGGAGCCAACGTAGACGCTATTTCAGGCGAAACCATTTTAGGGAGCTTGGCACAAGGCAAAGAATTGGTGTATTCAGTTTGGGATATGTTTTATGGCTTTATTCCCGGTTCGGTAGGCGAAACCTCAACATTGCTTATTTTGTTAGGAGGCCTTTTCTTAATCTTTACAAAAATAGGAAGTTGGCGAATCATGTTAAGTGCCTCTTTAGGAGCCTTAGCGATGGGATTGATATTTAACGGAATTGTCAATGCCGGATGGATTGCCCAAGGCAGTAAATTTTATGCCTTAATGTCTACACCGTATTGGCAACACTTATTAATAGGCGGTTTTGCATTTGGCGTTGTATATATGGCCACAGACCCGGTAACCGCATCGCAAACCACGAAAGGAAAATGGATTTACGGTTTCTTAATAGGGTTTATGTCTATTATGATTCGCGTATTTAACCCGGCTTACCCCGAAGGCGTTATGTTGGCAATTTTACTGATGAATGTATTTGCACCAACCATTGACCACTATGTGGTAAAAGGCAATATAAAGAAAAGGTTAAAGCGTTTAAAAGCAAAAACAGCCTAAAAACACTTTAAATAAATTTTAATAGATACTGAAATAGATTCAGCATGGAAAAAAGAACAGATTCAAATTTATATACCATACTATTTGCTATTGTTATGGTAATTATAGTAGGTACGCTATTGGCATTTTCTGACGGAGCGCTAAAGCCTACTATTAACGAAAACAAACGTATAGAAAAACAACAAAATATTTTATACGCTATGGGCATTAATGAAAATGAAGATGGAGACGTTATTTTTGTAGGAAAAGATAAGATTGCCGATGAATTTTCAAAGTATATCAAAAAGCAATTGGTAATTCAAGGTGATAAAATAGAAGAAGACGATAAAGCCTATTTGATTGATATTAAAAAAGAACAAACAATAGGAAAAAAAGACCCCAGTAAAAGAAGATTGCCGGTGTTTATTGGCGAAAAAGACGGAAAAACCATATACATCGTTCCTGTTAGGGGGAAAGGATTGTGGGATGCCATTTGGGGATATGTGGCTATGGATAGCCAGATGGTAGTACAGGGAGTATATTTTGATCACAAAGGAGAAACCCCCGGCCTAGGAGCCAATATCAAACAACGTTTCTTTATGGATGATTTTGCCGGAGAGCACACAATGAAAAATGGGGTTTTTAAAGGAATTTCTGCTATAAAAGGAAATGCAGACCCTAAAAACGAAGATAAAACAGATAATGAAGTTGATGCATTGGCCGGAGCAACGATTACCAGTAGCGGTGTTTCTGCCATGTTGAAATCAGAGTTGAAATTATACGTGCCTTATTTTAAAAATTTAAAAACAAATTAATTGTATGGGACTTTTATCAAAAAAAGATGCCAAATTAATAACTGACCCCTTAGCGGATAACAACCCTATTACCATTCAAGTATTAGGTATTTGTTCGGCATTGGCAATTACCGCCGAGTTAAAAGCATCTATAGTGATGGCAATTGCCGTAATGTTTGTACTGGCAATAGGTAATGTGGTTATTTCTTTAATGCGCAATATTATTCCTCCAAAAATTAGAATTATTGTGCAATTGGTAGTAGTTGCCGCCTTGGTAATTATTGTAGACTTAATTTTAAAAGCGTACGCTTATGAACTGAGTAAAACCCTCTCGGTATTTGTAGGTTTGATTATTACCAACTGTATTATTATGGGACGCTTTGAAGCCTTTGCACTGGCAAATGGCCCATGGCAATCATTCCTTGACGGTATTGGCAACGCTGTGGGTTATGGGCTTATCTTAATCATTGTAGGCTTCTTTAGAGAGTTATTAGGTTCAGGTACCTTATTAGGGGTTAAAGTATTAGGAGATCCGATAGAAAAAACAGGCGTATATGCTTATGGATATGAAAATAACGGATTTATGTTATTAGCACCCATGGCATTAATTGTATTGGGAATTATCATCTGGGTACAACGTAGTAGAAACACAGCATTAATAGAAGAACACTAAAAAGTAATGAGAATTAAGTAGTGAGAAATAAGAAAAACTCACTCAATACTCAATTCTGATTACTCAATACTTAAAAAATGGAACATTTAGAATTATTTTTCAAATCAATCTTTATAGACAATATGGTATTTGCCACATTTTTAGGAATGTGTTCATACCTTGCCGTATCTAAAAAAGTAAGTACCGCTGTAGGCCTCGGGGCAGCAGTAATATTTGTATTGGCAATTACGGTACCTTTAAACTGGTTGCTAGATCAATATATTTTACAACCCGGAGCCTTAGCTTGGCTGGGCCCGGAATATGCAGACTACGATTTGAGTTTCTTATCGTTTATTCTCTTCATTGCCACCATTGCCACCATGGTACAATTGGTAGAAATTGTAGTTGAGAAATTTTCGCCGGCACTGTACAATTCATTAGGTATTTTCTTACCCTTAATAGCCGTAAACTGTGCCATATTAGGAGGGTCATTATTTATGCAATCGCGAGAAATTCCTACGTTGGGCTTGGCAGTTACCTATGGAGTAGGTTCAGGTATCGGATGGTTTTTAGCCATCTTAGCCATTGCAGCCATTCGTGAGAAGATTAGATATTCAAATGTACCACCACCATTGAGAGGATTAGGGATTACTTTTATTACAACAGGGTTGATGGCTATCGGTTTTATGAGTTTTGGAGGAATGCTTACAGGTGGCGATGAAGAAGCCGCTGCAAAACCTAAAAAACAAGTAATACAGATGAATGGCGATGAAAATAAGGAGAAAATAGAATTAAAAGAAAATTCTGTTACAGAAGAAAAAGAAAATACAACAGCATTAAACGAGTAATATGATATTAGCAGTAAGCACAACAGGAACAATTATAATTACGGTAGTAGCCCTTTTGGTTATCACGCTTTTATTGGTTGCATTGTTATTGGTTGTAAAACAAAAACTGGCACCCTCAGGCCCGGTAAAGATTAAGATTAATGGCGAAAAAATTATTGAAGTTCCTTCGGGCGACTCTTTACTGTCAACCTTAGGAAATCAAAAGATATTTTTGCCCTCTGCATGTGGTGGCGGTGGTACTTGTATTCAATGCGAATGCCACGTACTGTCAGGCGGAGGGGAAGCCTTACCTACAGAAACCCCTCATTTTACCCGTAAAGAGTTAAAAGAAGGTGCGAGGTTGGCCTGTCAGGTAAAAGTAAAACAAGACATGGAGATTACCATTCCTGAAGAAGTGTTTGGTATCAAAAAATGGGAAGCAACCGTAGTAAGAAATTATAATGTAGCCTCTTTTATCAAAGAATTTGTGGTTGAGATACCCGAAGATATGAATTATAAAGCAGGTGGGTATATTCAAATAGAAATTCCTCCTTGCGAAGTAAAATACGAAGATATAGATATTACTGCCCATCCCGAAGAACATGAAACGCCCGATAAGTTTCAAGAAGAATGGGATAAATTTAAGCTATGGCCGTTGGTAATGAAAAATCCAGAAACGGTAGAACGGGCTTACTCGATGGCTTCATATCCTGCCGAAGGGAGAGAAATTATGTTAAATGTACGTGTTGCCACCCCACCTTTTGACAGGGCTAAAGGAGGTTGGATGGATGTAAATCCGGGAATTGCCTCTTCGTATATTTTCTCTAGAAAAGTAGGCGATAAAGTAACTATCTCAGGGCCTTATGGCGAATTCTTTATCAATGAGTCTGATGCCGAAATGTTATACGTGGGTGGTGGTGCCGGAATGGCTCCGATGCGCTCGCATTTGTATCATTTGTTTAAAACATTAAAAACGAAAAGAAAAGTTACCTATTGGTATGGTGGCCGTTCAAAAAGAGAGTTGTTCTATTTGAAACATTTCCACGATTTAGAAAAAGAATTCCCTAATTTTAAATTCTTTATCGCCTTATCAGACCCTCAAGAAGAAGATAACTGGAAAGTTAAAAAAGATATTGACGATACAGAAGGAGATGGCTTTGTTGGCTTTATCCACCAAGTGGTGATTGATGAATATTTATCAAAACACGAAACTCCTGAAGACATAGAATTGTACTTCTGTGGGCCTCCGTTAATGAATAAGGCCGTTCAGAAAATGGGTGAAGATTTCGGTATACCGGATGAAAATATACGTTTTGATGACTTTGGAGGTTAATCGAAAAGAATTCCTCTAGGCTCTGCCTCGAGCCTGCCAGCCGCAGGCAGGGTTTCCGATTTACCTCTCCTTGGGAGAGGTCGAAACTGCCTTTTGCAGTTTCGGGTGAGGTAAAATACCAAATTTCGGTTTTTG
>DRQI01000371.1 GCA_011330545.1 Flavobacteriia bacterium | reverse complement strand
CATTACATTATCACCATAGTGTAGAGGTACTGTTTTGGTATAGTATCTTTTTAAATATTGGGATTGTCATTTTAATTATTGCTATTTTATTTATATATGCCAGATTAAAATTGAAACAAGGCTTAGAAAAGGCATTCGGATTTGGTGATTTGTTATTTTTTTTAGTAATTGCAGTAGGGTTTCCAACAGTATCATTTATAATCTTATTTTCTTTTTCTTTGATTTTTTCATTGATAATAGTTGTAACTTTGAAAAAGAAATATAGGTTTAAAACAGTGCCTTTAGCCGGATTACAAGCCCTTTTTTTTAGTTTTATCTTTTTGATAAATTGGGCGTTTGGCCTTGTGAATTTATATCAATAATTAGGAGTGAGAGAATCTTTTAACATACCCACCGAATTACAGCAGCTCATTAGTGCAGAACAAGCCTATCATTACCACATTGTGCCTTTTGAAAAACAAAATGGCAATTTGGTATTTAAAACCGACCAAAAAGACAAAATTGCATTGCAACAAGAGTTGCAGATAATTTTAGGAAAAAAAGTACAACTGATATCAGAAACCCCTGAGAAAATTCAAAAATACTTAGGTTCAAATTATAGAAAACACCGGCAGCAATCTTCTAATAGGTTAAGTTATACCGAAGACTTTTTATTAACGGTAATTTACGAAGCCAAAGCTATTGGAAGCAGTGATATTCATTTTGAAGTGTTTGAATCGGTACGAAAAGTACGATACCGAATAGATGGTAAATTATTGGAAAGATATTTAATTTCTGAGGCAGAATATCCCAAAATAATAAATCAGTTAAAAATAAAAGCAGGACTAGATATTGCCGAAAAAAGATTGCCCCAAGACGGGCGTATTAATATCAAAACCGATACTGAAGAATTTGATATTCGTGTTTCGTCATTACCGACCCTTCACGGCGAAAAAATTGTGCTGCGTTTATTGTCAAAAGATGCTGCTAATATTCAATTAGAATCCCTAGGATTTACTGAAGAAGAATTAAAACAGTATAAACAAAGTGTTAAAAGTCAACACGGAATCATCCTTATTTCAGGCCCTACAGGCTCCGGTAAAACAACAACCCTTTATGCTACTTTAAAATTGTTGAATACTGATGACGCTAATATTTTAACCATAGAAGACCCTATTGAATATACCTTAGAAGGTATCAATCAAGTACAACTTAGGGAAAATATAGGATTGGATTTTGCAAAATCATTACGCACATTTTTAAGGCAAGACCCTGATATTATTATGGTTGGCGAAATTAGAGACGTTGCAACAGCCAATATGGCAATTCGGGCTTCTTTAACCGGGCATTTGGTGCTGTCAACCATTCATACCAATTCGGCTTGGGCAACAATTTCTCGTTTAATAGATATGGGGGTGCCCCCCTTTTTAATTGCAAGCACCTTAAAAGTGAGCGTCGCACAACGTTTGGTACGTAAATTATGTAAACATTGTAAGATTTCTTCAAAAATTTCATTAGATTTATTCCCTGAAAATTTTAAAATTCCAACGCAATTAAAAAATCATTATAAAGCCGTTGGATGCTCTAAATGTTATCATACGGGTTATATGGGGAGAAAAGCAATCTATGAAATTATTCCAATTACAAAAGAACTTACAGAATTTATTAAAAAGAATGTATTGGAAATTGATGACTATCTCCAAAAGAAAAATATTAGAACATTACAAACAAATGCCATAGATTTAGTGGCCAAAGGAGAAACCTCAATTGATGAAATCTATGCTTTGCTAATCGATTAAATTTTATACAATTTGAAAAAACAGCACATTTTGTTCCTATTTTTTTTGACACTTGCTACTGTCGTGGGATGGAGTCAAAACGGTAGGATACAACAATTGAAAAATAAGTTAGAAAGCCTAGTTGTTGATGCGCCGGGCTTATCAGAAAGGGCTGATATTAATGTTAGTAATATTGCCCTGTCTGACTTTTTACAATTAATAGCAAATGCGCATAAAGTTAATTTGAATATTGACCCGGAGTTGAATCAAATTATTATAAAGAATAATTTTTCAAATGCTACAGTAGCCGATATTTTATTATTTGTCTGTAAAGAATATGATTTAACGATTGATTTTACAGGAAATATATTATCTATTAGAAAATATATTCCGCCTTCTACTCCCAAAAAACAACGAATGATTCCTATTTCATTTGATGGTGGCAAAAATATATTAAGTGTAGATTTACAACACGATACGCTATATGTAGCCTTCAAACAAATTATGGATAAAACGGGTAAAAATTTAGTTTTTGCTCCGGGGATGGAGAATATTTTATTAACCAGTTATATACAAAATATGCCTTTTGATTCGGCATTGGATAAAATTGCTTTTGCCAATAATTTAATCGTTACGAAAACAAGGGATAATTATTATTTGTTTGAAAAAAATGATGAGGGTGCAGAAGCTAATGTTTCCGGCAATAAAAATTCAAAAAATAAACAAAACAGGCCAACGCGTAGAAGGCGTTCAAACTTTTTCTTTGAAGTAAATGCTTCTAATCTATTAAATGTTGATTTTGAAAATACACCTATCTCCAATATAGTTTATGATATCGGACACGAGTTAAAACAAAATATGTTTACATCTTCACCATTAAATGAAGCCGGTTCAGCTACGGTAAAAGCCAATAATATTTCCTTTGATTTATTACTCAATAAAGTGTTGGAAAATACTGATTTTACCTATAAAAAAACAGATTCAATCTATTATTTTGGCAAAAAAGACCAAATTTCATTGCGGGATGCTGTTGTGATTCCACTTATGCACCGTTCAATTGAAGTGATGAGTTCTAGCGGCAGGTCAGGAAGGCAAGCAGGCAGAAATAGCTTTAATAGTACACCAAATTTATCAAGAACTTCTACTATAAATACAAACCAGCAAGGTTTTAACAATACCAATAGGCAACCTATAAATACCAATAGAAGCAGTGCGTTTTCCAATCGTTCTAATCAATTAGAATCATTAATAAGCATCTTGCCTGATGATGTAATTAAAGATTTAAAGGTAAGTGTTGACATAGAATTGAATAGTTTTATTGTGAGCGGCCCCAGTCAAAATATTCAACGGTTTAAAGAATTCATTGCGTATATAGACAAACCTGTTCCGGTACTTTTAATAGAAGTAATGATATTAGAAGTAAACAAATCTGCTACGGTAGAAACCGGTATTAGTTGGGGGATAGGGGATAAGCCCACTACAACACAAGGCGATATTTTTCCTTCAACAGACTTGACTTTAGGGGCAAATACCGTGAATAGGATTATAGGAGGGTTTAATGGTTTCGGCTCATTTAATTTAGGACAAGTAGTGCCTAATTTTTTTGCTAAATTAAAGGCATTGGAAAGTAATGGAGATATTAAAATTCGGTCTGCCCCTAAGCTGTCTGCATTAAATGGGCACCGTGCAAACTTATCTATTGGCGAAACTACTTATTATGCCGTTACCCAACGAGATATTATTGGTAGCCAAAATCCGCAAACGTCAACCATAACAAACTTTTATCCTATCGATGCTGAATTGGCTATTAATATCAAACCATTAGTTTCAGGAGATGGGCATATTACCCTTGACATTAATGTAATCCAATCTAATTTTAATGGTAAAAAAGTGGCCGAAGAAGCACCTCCCGGAGTAAATTCAAGAGAGTTCAATTCTATTATAAGAGTAAAAGACCAAGATCTGGTAATATTAGGAGGCCTAGAAGAAAAAATAAAAAACGATTCAGGATCAGGGGTTCCTTTCTTAGCGAGAATACCCATTATCAAATGGTTTTTTAGCAAGAGAAAAAGAGAAGATACAAAAAAGAAATTAACGATACTCATTAAGCCTACTATTATTAAATAGTGCTGTCACATATAATAACATATAGTAAGTTTGGCAATCTGTTTTGTGGTGTTGAACACACCTCTATAAATGGGCAAGAAAAGTTATATGGCCTACTCCTAAAAAAGAAGAAGGACGAATTTTTGGTTGAAAAGACATTTAAAAGTACTGATATTGATAAACTTATCGATTTTTTGCCTAAGAATCAGCCACTTTCTTTAATTATTAATAATGAGAAAGTTCTTTTTAAAAGTGTACACGGTGTTTTTGACGCACAAAAAGCATTGGCGTTGGCATTTCCTAATTTAAAAAAAGAAGATTTTTATTATGAAGTATCTACCGCAAAAAGTGATACTTATATAGCCATTTGCAGAAAAGAGTATGTTGATAGTTTAATTGAAGAGTATCAAAAAGAAAGCTATCAGATTGTTGGGTTTTCACTTGGTAATTTAGCAATCTTTCAATTGGCTGGTTTTATTGAAGATGATGAAATATATAGTTCTAACAGTAGTATCTATTTAAAAAACGGAGCTGTAGAAAGTATCAGTTACTCTAACGGGTTACAATCAAATTTGTATACCATTAACGGACTTCAAGTTGCATCAAAATACATACTATCCTTGGCGGGAATTTTGAATTATTATGTAGGCCATAAGAATTCAGTATCTAATTTTAGTACTCGAATAGATAAACTAAATGACAATTTTAAGCAACAACGTCTTTTTTCAATACTATTAAAATTCGGATTGGCATTCATATTTGTTTTATTATTAATTAGTTATTTGTTTTTTAGTAGTTATACTTCTAAAATAGATTATTTAAATGCAGCGTTAGAGTTGAATAAAACTGATAAAAATACTTTGTTAAAACTTACCGATGCCGTACAAAAGAAAGAACAGTTGGTTAAAAATTTCTCATTATCATCTTCAAAAGCATCTTGGTATTTAGCCCAAGTAGGAAAACTAATTCCTGCATCTATTTTACTATCTGAAATTAAATATCAACCATTAGTAAAAAATGCGAAAGAAGATGAAGAAATTTTATTGGAGAAATATAACATTGTAATAAAAGGGAAGTCAAGTGATAATGTTGAGTTTTCAAAATGGGTAAAGAAACTGGAATTACAAGATTGGATTGATAAAGTAATTATTGTAGAGTATGGAGCCGATAAAGCTACCACCACTAAATTTGAATTACAAATTAAAATTACCCAATGAATTTAAAACAGAGAAATATAGCACTTATTATTGGGTTGGCGGTACTCTTTTGGGTAAGCTATCAATTTTCCTTTTCTAAAACGGTTGCTTTAAAAAAACAATATGCCAAGTTAAAGAAAGAAAAAGAACTGTTTACTAATATATCTCAAAAGTTAGAAAAACTTAGAGTGCAAAATGTATATTACGATTCTATTTTAAAATCAAAAAAAATCTCAACAGAGAGTTCTTCTCAAAATAATCTATTGAGCACTATTACCTCGTTTGCAGATACTACTAATATCAAAATTAGTGCCTTTAACAACCCACATGTTTTTAAGAAAGACAATGCTGTTTTTACTACATTTTCTTTTACAGTAAAAGGTAGTTTTTCTAAAATCACCCGGCTTATTTACCAACTAGAACAGAATTATAAATTAGGAAAAGTAATTTCTGTCAGTTTTAAAAAGAAAAAAGATTTTAGGCGTAATACGGTTTTTTTAGAATGTACAATATGGTTACAATTGGTTGAACAAGCATAAAAAAATCATTTTGTAAAGTTAACATTAAGTATTTAAATTGTTGTAGATAAGTAAGAAGAGATGTTCTGATTGGTGATTTTAATTTAAGAGAACCATTAAATAACTTTGAAGAATAAAAAAGATAAAGTAAATGAAAACAAAAATCACCCGACTTTTTAATATAGAATACCCCATTATTCAAGCCGGAATGATATGGGCAAGCGGTTGGAAATTGGCCTCAGCAGTAAGCAATGCCGGAGGTTTGGGATTGATAGGGGCAGGATCTATGTACCCCGATATTTTACTTGAACATATCCAACAATGTAAAAAAGCAACAAACAAATCTTTTGGAGTGAATATACCTATGCTATATCCTAACATTGAAGAGATTATAAATATAATTATTGATGAAGGGGTAAAAATAGTGTTTACCTCTGCCGGAAACCCTAAAACATGGACGCCGGTTTTAAAAGAAAACGGCATTACCGTAGTTCATGTGGTGAGTAGTGTAAAGTTTGCTTTAAAAGCACAAGAAGCAGGGGTTGATGCTGTGGTAGCAGAAGGATTCGAAGCAGGAGGCCATAACGGGCGAGATGAAACAACCACTTTTACGTTGATACCAATGGTCAGAGAACAAATTCAACTTCCGTTGATAGCCGCCGGAGGTATCGCTACGGGTAACGGAATGCTAGCAGCAATGGTACTAGGCGCTGATGGCGTACAGATAGGAAGCCGCTTTGTAGCAAGTGATGAAGCCTCTTCACATAGTAATTTTAAACAAAAAGTAGTAGCCGCTAAGGAAGGAGATACCCAATTGACTTTGAAAGAATTAGCTCCGGTACGTTTGTTAAAAAATAAATTTTATGATGAATTACAAAGGCTCTATCAACAAAACCCAACCGTTGAGCAATTAAAGCAATTGCTAGGAAGGGCTAGGGCAAAGCGCGGTATGTTTGAAGGCGATTTGGAAGAAGGTGAATTAGAAATAGGACAAGTATCAGGATTAATACACGACATAAAACCCGCAGCCGCAATTGTAAAAGAAATTATAAGCGATTTTAAAAAAGCCAAACAAAAAATTTGTGAATGTTAGCCTTAATACATTTTACCTATTTTTACCACAAAAGCAACCAATATTAAAAATTGAATAAATTAATAGAGTCCCAAAAAGGCTTCAAATCCTTTTAGGGCTTTGCGTAGAAGTAAACTCTAGAAGAACATATTCTTTTTCATATATAGCAACTGCCAACTGCCAACAGCCTACTGCCAACTGAAAACTATTTCTCAGGAATCTGAATATAATACACCCTACGCGATTTGTTGTTCAATTTGTTTTCACGCAACCACGGATTGTACAATTTCAATTCTTTATAGTTGATACCAAATTTTTTAGCAAAGGTTGCAATATTGGTGATGGGCGTATCTACTTTTACAGGATAACTTTTAGGCATACTGTATAAATCTTCTTCGTCAAATTCAAAACCGTATTTTTTAGGATTGCTTAAAATTTCTTTTGCCGCCAAAATTCTCGGCACATAGCGCTGTGTATTTTCTCCGGCAAGTACATCGTAATAACTGTGTACTTGCTGTTCGGTAAGTTTTTTGTTGAGTCCGCCATTACCATCGTGATAAGCCGCTGCTGCCAGTGTCCAAGTCCCGAATTTTTTCTTGGCTCTTAAGATATAATCACAAGCCGCACGGGTGGCTTTTTCAAGGTGATAACGTTCATCAACATTGTCATTTACTTCCAATCCGTTTTCTTTGGCGGCATCTTTTAGCAATTGCCAAAATCCTTTGGCGCCGGCAGGGGAAGTAACATTTCTCAAATCACTTTCTATCACCGCTAAATATTTAAAATCGTCAGGTACGCCTTTTTCTTTTAAAATGGGCTCGATAATGGGGAAATATTTATGTGTCCTTTTTATCCATAGTAAGGCATTCGACTGCCAATAGGTATTCACTAACAATTCTCTGTCAATACGCTCTTTAATATCGTGTTTGTACAAAGGTACTTTCTCTCCGGCAAATGCTAAATTTTCAGGAATTTTAACCGCTTTAATAACATAAGAATCGTCGGTATTTTTAAACTCAATTTTTTTATTGAATTTTAAATCTTCTTTAGGGTTTTGTTGTGTAGCATTAATCAATACACCACTTGTGATGATGATACTGAGTACAATTACTATTCTTAAAAATTTATTCATAGCGGGGAGCTTTTAAAATGGGGAGTTAAAATTAGCAAATTTTTCGGCATTTTTATCTTTATCAGAAATAATGGGGTTTTCAATTTCCCAATCAATATTGAGTGTACTATCATTCCATAATAACGAACATTCGGCTTCTTTATGATAATAGCCGGTACATTTATAACTAAAAATAGTACGGTCTTCCAATACCAAAAATCCATGTGCAAAACCTTCGGGAACATACAATTGCGTTTTGTTTTCAGAAGAGAGTATGTGTTTGAAATGCTTGCCGTACGTAGTTGAGCCTTTTCGCAAATCTACAGCAACATCCAATACGCTTCCGGTAATAACACGCACTAATTTTCCTTGAGAATACGGGGGTTTCTGAAAGTGTAACCCGCGTAAAACCCCTTTTTGTGATTGCGACTCATTATCCTGAACAAAATCGGCATTCAGTTGAGAAGCCAATTTCTGTTTGTGATAGCTCTCTAAAAAATAACCGCGATTATCTGTAAAAACAACCGGAGTAATGATAAGTAAATCTTTGATAAAGGTTTCTTCAATTTGCATACGTGCTCAAAATTCTAATGGCTGCAAGATACTAAATTATTGTAGCCAATATTTTAGAAATTTGCTTAGCTTTATTTAAAATCATAATATGTGTTCCGCCTTCTATAATTCTACATTGTTGAATGTGTTTTATCGGAAAAACCCCATCGTTATCACCGTGAATATGTACAACATTCGGTAATGCGGCTTCTTGTTGCCAATGCAATACATTGTAAACCGCCCATCGCAGGTAATTTTCATCACGCATAGAAAGGTATTTGCGGTAGAGGTCTACTCTTTTTTTGGCAGCATTTCCAAAAGCATATTGGGCAAATTTCTCGATATTCATCACCGCTTTTGCCGGAAAAAGTTTATATGCCTTGGTAGCCTTGGCAACCCTCAAGCGTTTTGGGAGTTCGTTTTTAGATTTAACGCTGGAAATAATAATCGTTTTTTTTACCGGAATGATCTTACTCATTTCTTGTACCATAATCCCACCAAAAGAAACGCCTATCAAAACAGGATTTTTATGGGAAATACGGCTACACATGCGTTGGGCATAATCACTGATATTTTCGGTTTGCGATAGCGGAATGAGCCAATCTAAATAATGAATGGCAAATCGGTCTTTGGGCAATGATAAGTATTCAAAAATAGCGGAACTTGCCGCCAAACCTGGAACCAAATAGATGTGTGTTTTATGGGTCATACGCTAAAAACGGGTTCTTTTATCCAATCAAAACGTACCAATCCGTCAGTATCGATACCTGTTAGTTTGATGAGGTGAAGCGTATTGGCCAAGTGGGGGTTCCATGGGGTTTTAACCCTGACATAGTTTTCGGTATACCCCTGAATATAACCTTCTTTATTTTCACTT
>DRQI01000370.1 GCA_011330545.1 Flavobacteriia bacterium | reverse complement strand
ATAACTGCTTCAAACGGCCCGTATTTTTCACCTAAAAACTCAATGGTATCCAGAAATTCGGGAAAATTAGTGGTTTTACCCGAAGACAAGCCATGAGCAGGAGCATCAAAACTAATGACCATCATTCGGTTTTCTAATAATTTATCAGCTATTTCATAGAGTTGGGTACCCCTTCCGGCCCAACCGTGTACCAATAAAACTTTTTGCTTAGAATACCCATATTCATACACCATGATATCTTTTTTAATGGCAGGTACCGTAAACAGTAATTTTTTGGCACTCTCGCGCATCATTTCTTCACGTTCGGGGGCCTTAAATTTTGGAGGCTTTTTAAAAATATTCAATGCAAATTTTGTGGCTAATGTCGATGAAAAAAATTGTAATAGTTTTCCTGTACGGATAATGTGTGGAGGTATTTGGAATGTATTTTTTTTGGGTATCGTTGTTGTCTTATCTTTCATAAGCTACGAAATTAAACAAATTTTGTATATTTACTTTATATTATAATAAGATAACACAGACATGAAAAAAATAGTTTCTTTAGCAGTTGCTTTTTTGTTTATCGCCAGTTGTAGTACGGTGCCAATAACAGGTAGAAAACAGCTCAATTTGGTAAGTGATGCGCAATTACTGCCGATGGCATTTCAGCAATATGAGGGTTTTTTAAAAGAAAATAAGATTTCTACCAATGCAAAAATGACCCAACAGGTAAAATCTGTAGGCAAACGGATTTCTGCCGCTGTTGACAGGTATATGCGCGCTAATGGCATGGCAGCCAAGGCAGATGCTTATCGTTGGGAGTTTAATTTAATAGAAGATAAAACGGTAAATGCTTGGGCGATGCCCGGTGGTAAAACGGTTTTTTATACCGGTATTATGCCGATTGCCAAAAATGACGATGGCGTGGCTGCTATCATGGGGCACGAAATTGCCCATGCTTTTGCACGTCATGGTGCCGAACGTATGTCAACAGGAATGTTGGCGCAAGTTGGTGGCTTGGCAGTAGCACTGTCAACCGGAAAAAAAACACCGCAACAGCGGCAAATGTGGCTAACAGCTTATGGTATAGGTTCTCAATTGGGGCAACTGAAATTCAGTAGGGTACACGAAACCGAAGCCGATAAGTTGGGAGTGGTTTTTATGATTATGGCCGGTTATAACCCTGAAGAAGCTGTTAATGTTTGGATTCGTATGAGCCAAAGGGCAGGTGCAGGGCAAGCCCCACCTGAAATTTTGAGTACCCACCCTTCCAATCAAACACGTATTAAAACATTGAAGGCATGGATACCTGAAGCAAGAGTAATTGCTAAAAAATTAAATGCCCAAACGCTCACAAAATAAAAAGTTTCAAAAATAAATAGTACATTGTAAGCCGTTCTTTTTAAAGGACGGCTTTTTTTGACTAACCAATAAAGAAATATATACAATCTGATAAAGGGCTGTATATTATTTTTGAAATCTTATGTACGTATGCTACAAAAAGGTGATAAAAAACTAATCAATGCCTGGGCATTTTATGATTGGGCAAATTCTGTATATTCACTGGCCATTTCTACAGCTATTTTTCCTTTGTATTACGAAGGAGTTACCAAAGATAAAATCGTTACTTTTTTAGGTACTCAATGGGAACACCCGGGGGCATTGTACAGCTATGCCTTGTCATTTTCTTTTTTAATAGTAGCTATAATCTCTCCTATACTTTCGGGTATTGCAGATTATACGGGTAACAAACTAAAATTTTTGAAAGCTTTCTGTTTGATCGGCTCTTTATCGGTAATGGGCTTGTACTTTTTTGATTCGTATCAAACTACGTGGATTGGCATACTCTTAACCATTTTTGCAAGTATTGGTTTTTGGGGAAGTTTGGTATTTTACAACGCTTATTTACCTGAAGTTGCACACCCTGAACAACAAGATGCAGTAAGCGCTAGAGGTTTTATTTATGGATATACGGGTTCTGTAATTTTATTGATTATCAATTTGATAATGATAATGTATCCTGAACTGTTAGGAATTACTTCAGGAATGGCATCGCGAATTTCATTTGTGATGATTGGCCTTTGGTGGATAGGTTTTGCGCAAATTACCTTTAAGCGATTGCCCAATAATGTCTTTCATAAAAAACCCGAAGACGATTATATCTGGAAAGGCTTACGTGAATTGAGAATCGTCGCCAAAGACTTGGTAAATTATCCGCAATTGCGAACTTTTTTGATTTCATTTTTTTTGCTAAGTATAGGGGTGCAAACTATTATTTTAATGGCAGCAATTTTTGGTTCTGTTGAATTGGGTTTGTCAAGTACAAATTTAATTATAACCATTTTAGTAATACAGTTGGTGGCCATTGCCGGAGCAGCAATGTTCTCGGGAATTTCAAAACGGGTAGGAAATATCAAAGCCTTAAAAATAACCATTATATTATGGATGTTGGTCTGTTTTGTAGCCTTCTTTTTAGAAAAAGAAATGCCTCATGTTGATTTGTTTTTTTATGGATTGGGTGGTTTGCTAGGCTTAGTATTAGGTTCTATTCAATCATTGACGCGTTCTACCTATTCTAAGTTATTACCCGAAACAGAAGACCATGCTACTTATTTTAGTTTTTATGATGTTACCGAAAAAATAGCTATTGTATTTGGCACCTTGGTTTACGGATTTTTATATGCCATTACCGATTCTATGCAATGGAGTGTGTTGCTATTGGCATTTTTCTTTTTAGCATCATTTATAATATTAAGTACTATGAAGAAAACAAAATATGTCAAGTAAAAAATATGATGTTGTTATTGTTGGCGGAGGCATTGTAGGATTGGCGACGGCCTATAAATTGCAATTAAAATTTCCGCATAAATCTATTGCGGTATTAGAAAAAGAAAATGATATTGGCAAACATCAAACCGGAAGAAATTCAGGGGTTATCCATTCGGGAATTTACTATACACCCAATTCTTATAAAGCTAAGAATTGTAAGGAAGGAAGAGAACAGTTGGTAACATTTGCCAAACGAAATGGGATTAATTTTGATATTTGTGGAAAGATTATCGTGGCTACTACCAACGAAGAATTATCCATATTAGAAGGTATTTACCAACGCGGATTGGAAAATAAAACGGAAGGGATTCGTTACTTGAATGCCGAAGAAATCAAGAAAAAAGAACCGTTTATCGAGGGCATAAAAGCCATTTGGGTGCCTACTGCCGGAATTATTGACTATGTACAGGTTATCAATAAGTTTGCCGAATTAATTCATAAGGAGAATGCCAACAGTGGGTTGATTACCTCTTGTAAAGTAATACGAATCGTTGGTGATGATACCGCCAATAAAAAGGTTGTCACTTCAAACGGTACATTTAGTGCAGCAAAGATTATTTTTTGTACCGGCTTGCAGTCAGATAGAAATGCCACTAAAGATAACATTAAGCTAGATATGCAAATAGTTGGTTTTCGGGGAGATTATTATGAGCTAAAAACGGAGGCAACACATAAAATTAAGAATTTGGTCTATCCGGTTCCGGATGTTAATTTTCCGTTTTTAGGCGTTCATTTTACCCGAATGGTTAATGGAAGTATAGAATGTGGGCCGAATGCTGTTTTTTCTTTTAAACGCGAAGGGTATGCAACAACGAGTTTTAGTTTAAAAGATACTTTTCAGGCACTTAGTTTTAAGGGTACTTGGAAATTATTTGGCAGGCATTGGCGTAAGGGCATTGACGAATACAAGCGGGCATTTTCAAAACGCCTTTTTGTAAAAGAATTACAAAAAATGATGCCGAGTATTACCGTTGATGAGGTAAAACCGGCAAGGGCAGGCGTACGGGCTCAGGCAATAGATACCAATGGCGCTTTGGTAGATGATTTTAAAATTGTAGCACATCAAGGTACCATTCATGTGTTGAATGCACCTTCACCGGCAGCTACGGCATGTTTGGCCATTGCCGATGAAATTGTTCGGCAGGTTTTATAGCCTTACCTTCTACTTCTCCGGCTTGTAGGTTTTGAGCTGCTATACCTATTCCCTTTTTTTGAACTGCCATATCCTCCTGATGATTTCTTACGGTTGTTGAACCCACCACCGGAGCGCCTGTCACTACTAAACTTCCTTCTAGAGCGGTTTCTATCTCTCCGTTTGGGTTTGGTTGTAATCTCTACGATAATAGCCCGGCCGTTATAATCGGCATTTTTAAATGCTTTGAGTGTCTCATCGGCATAGGCTTTGTCTATTTCAAAAAAAGAAAAACTCTTTAAAATTTCTATTTGCCCGATTTCAACATCATTCTTATTTAGATTTTCATTGATGATTCCCATTAATTTGGCCGGATTTAACCGATCCATTTTACCCAAATTAATATAAAAACGCGTAAAATTTTCATCACTGCTCCTTCTGCGCTCTTTTGAATCATCGCCGTTCAAGTCATCAGCATCTTCATAATACGATAAGAACTGGTTGAATTCAATTGAAACAAAGCGTTTGATGAGCTCATCATGATCAATATCTTTTAACTGCGCATATATATTTTCTAAATACGGATTTATTTGTTCGTCATTTACTTCAACGTCTTTTACTTTTTCAATAAGTTTGAATAGCTGTTTTTCACAGATTTCCCTGCCATTGGGAACTTGTTTGTGTGTAAATGATTTACTAATTTTCTTTTCTATGGGGCGCAATTTCCCTTTTTCTTTATTGGTAATGATAGCAATTGAAATACCTTCTTTTCCGGCCCTGCCGGTCCTGCCGCTTCTATGGGTGTAATTTTCTGTTTGGTCAGGTAATTTATAATTGATGATATGGGTTAGGTCGTTTACATCCAATCCTCTGGCAGCCACGTCAGTAGCTACTAAAATTTGTAAATGTTTTGCCCTGAACTTTTCCATCACAATATCCCGTTGCGCCTGAGATAAATCGCCGTGCAAAGAATCGGCATTATAGCCATCGGCAATTAATTTTGCGGCAATGTCTTTGGTTTCACGTCGGGTTCTGCAAAACACAATGCCATAGATATCAGGATTTACATCGGCTAACCTTTTCAATGCCGGGTAGCGATTTCTTTCTGACACTAAATAGTATTCGTGTGTAACGCTATCGGCACCGATATTTCGTTTTCCGGCACTAATCTCTACCGGGTCGTACATATAGTTTTTGGCAATAGCATCAACTTCTTTGGGGAAGGTTGCCGAAAATAATAATGTTTGTTTTTCTTGAGGTGTTACTTCTAATATCTTATCTAAATCTTCTTTGAAACCCATATTGAGCATTTCGTCAGCTTCGTCTAATACCAACCATTTGATATGTTGAAGTTTGAGATGTTTGCGTTTAATGAGGTCTACCGTCCTGCCGGGAGTACCTACCACAATTTGGGCTCCTTTTTTGAGGCCTCTTATTTGCTCTTCAATATTTGCCCCTCCATAAACCGTAATTACATTTATGTTATTGAGGTACTTAGAAAATTCTTTGATATTTTTTCCGATCTGTATTGCCAATTCTCGCGTTGGCGAAAGAATAATGGCTTGTGTAGCTTTGCTATCACTATCAATTTGTTCAATAATAGGCAAGCTAAAAGCAGCGGTTTTACCGGTACCGGTTTGTGCAAACGCCTTTAGGTCGTTTTGCGAAGTAAGAATTTGCGGAATGGTTTGTTCCTGGATAGGCGTTGGTTGCTCATAACCTAAATCGGTTAATGCATTGACAACAGCTTGACGTAAGCCAAGCTCACTAAATAAAGACATATTTTAAATTTATCAAACGTAGGCTCCAAAATAAAATGCGCGACAGCAGATAAATAAGCCTTTAGTTTTATGAGTTTGCAAAAATAGGCTTATTTTATGGAATATAACTATAAATTGAAGAATATTAATTTTTTAGGCGTTTAAGTTGCTTTTCAAAATGCCTGTTTAACAAATGTGTCATATTATTTTGCACTACACCTTTTTTATTAATGAGAATGGCTCTGGCAAAACTGACATCTAACCAATCTATATCGGTAGTTCTGTATTGATGCTTAGGGTTTAATTTTTTTAATTGGATGTGTTTTTTCCACTGGTATTCGGCATTTTTTGAATTGATTCCGATAAAGAGATAATTAGTATATTTTTTTTCTAAATAATTTACCCTTTTTGCCATATTCTCTATTTGGCGCAAGTTGGTAGGCCAGGTATAAATAACCACATTTTTTTGTTGAATGATATCATTCAGCTGTTGGGGGTTTCCATCATAGTCAAACACGGTAATATCAGGTAGTTTTTCTCCTTTGGGCGATCTTTCGGCGGCTTTGATTAAATTTGCGATGTCAGCAACACTTTTTTCATCGCTACAATGGTCGAAAAATAAACGTTGCGCTTTGGCTTTTTCTTCTTTTGAAATATTTTCATCCAATAAAGCAAACCACATCCCTTGATGTAAAAAATTATTTTTCACATCGTCAATCTCTAAATTTTCTAGTGCCTCTTTCATAAAATTGACATCGATACTTCCGTTGTCGTCATTGAGGATTTGTTTTTCAAAAGCGAGGTGATAGAGATAGGTTTTTACATAATCTTGATAAGGATAGAAATTTAT
>DRQI01000369.1 GCA_011330545.1 Flavobacteriia bacterium | reverse complement strand
TACAAAAAATCAAAAATAGATACTTCACTATGCGAATTGCGAAATATGATAAACGTAGCCCACTTAATTATTGGCCAATCATTACAACGAAAAACCAATAAAGGAGGCTATTATAATATTGACAACAGATAAGGGGCGGCAGATGAAAAATTTTTATTGCATACTCTTTTTAGTGCCTTTTATTTCCTGTAAAGAAAAACCGGTATCTTATACACAAACCGTATTGGAAAACGATACGGTAAACACCTCCTTTTTAAAACAAGTACAGGGCCCCGAAAAAGCCTTGATAAGCGGTTATTTATACGCGTATGGCAACGAATGTACAACCGGTTCAAACAAGAATAAGTGTAACTTATTAGCAGCATTACACATTGCTGACGAATGTAGCAAAACACATCTTGAATTTTTAAAAAAATGGTTTAAAAATGATGTCATCATGCAATATAAGTTACGCAATTGTCCGAATTTACCACATAACTTTGCCATTCAAAATACCATTGACAAACTGGTCTTAAAAAGAAGAGGAGATACCATAAGCATTCAATACGCTATCAAAGGCATCAACAACAGCCAAGAAAAAAGTTGGAATATCAATCGAGAAGACCGCTATTTAATACAATCAAATACGTTGCTAAAAATTAAGTAAATGGAAGTACAAAAAATAGATTATAAAAATATTTATTATCCTCCGGGAGGAATCTTATTATGGATATTAATTACCCTCGAGCTCATTACTTTTGGGGTAGCACTAATTGTATTGGTAGTAAATAGCAAAGAAGACCCTACCCTATTCCATCAATCAAGATTGGCACTCAATACCACTTTTGGGGCTATCAATACTATTTTCTTACTGACCAGTGGCGCATTTATGGCCGTTACCGTACATCAGTTTAAAGAAAATAACTTAAAAAAAGCCTCCGGTTATTTAAAATTAACCATGCTTGGCGGATTACTATTCTTGATTTTAAAAGGGTTTGAATACTACTTAAAAATTGAATCGGGGCATATTCTGGGGTCTAATGCATTCTTTACATTTTATTGGCTGCTTACCGGTTTTCATGTTATTCATGTACTCGTTGGATTGGTGATTTTGCTGTTTGCCCTAAACGGATTAAAAAAAGAAAAAACAATTCTCGAAGATTTAGAAGCCAGTGCCGCCTTTTGGCACATGTGCGATTTGATTTGGCTCCTGTTATTTCCGGTACTCTATTTAATTTTATAAAACACAATCATGACAAAAACCATTTCATATACCTTGGCAATACTGATTCTTTTAACACTTACAACCGCATTGGTTTCGAATTATGTTAATTTAAAAATTGGTGCACTTTTTATAATGCTTTTATCAGGAGTAAAATTTATCTTTGTCTCTTTCAACTTTATGGAATTGAAAAAGGCACATGTGTTTTGGAAAGTATTAATATTAATGTATTTAGTACTATTTATTACCACCGTTTCACTATTCATTTAAACACTAAAAAATTACGCCACTATGAAGGCACATTCATTTCACATTCCTGTCATGGGAATCGGGTTCACCATCGATACCCCACTAAAAGTAGCACAATACGGTATGGATTCCGTAATCTCTTTAGTAGACGATATTCTACTAGAGAAATTAAGAAAAATGTACAGTGACAAATTTGAAATTCCCTACAAAGAAATTAGCGATAAAATCGATGACTTTAGAGCCAAAAGAATCACATCTTATTTGAATTTAATGAATGATTTGGCCACTAAAAAATTTGAAGCCTTAAAAAATGTTACCGCCGAAAAAAGTGCTGAGATAAAAGAATATATCAGTATGTTACCCGATAGCTCTACGTTAAAAAAAGAATTTTTTAAACTTACCACCCATAGTTTTAATCTTTCTGAGATTAAAAATTGGGCCAAGAAAAATTTAACCATGGGTAGCATTGATGTCAATATCATGACAAAAGTTGATAAAGACAATTACCGAAAAGGTGAGAAATTGCCCGTAGAGTACAATGATGCACATGCCGCATTAAGAGGATATGCCAACAGTAAGTTGAATTCTTCATTAGTACTTTCGGCAGGAATGAATCCCAGGTTATATGCATATATGAGTCAATTTGATGATTTTTATCCCGATAGAGAGGGAAAAATTAAAAAGAAAATCATTTTAAAAGTCAGTGATTACCGGTCAGCAATCATACAAGGAAAATTTTTAGCAAAAAAAGGATTATGGGTTTCAGAATACAGAATTGAGTCAGGATTAAATTGCGGTGGCCATGCCTTTGCTACCGATGGCTATCTTTTAGGCCCGGTTTTAGAAGAATTTAAAGAAAAACGAAACGAGTTAAGCTCATCTATCCAAGAAATCTTACAACAAGCACTTACAAGCCAAGGCCGGATAATACCCGAAAAATCGCCTTCCTTAGAAATTACAGCCCAAGGAGGTGTAGGCACCGAAGAAGAACATGATTTTTTAATAGAACATTACCATATAGACTCCGTAGGTTGGGGAAGCCCTTTTTTATTAGTTCCCGAAGCCACAACAGTAGATGACAAAACACTACACCAATTAGCAGAAGCCAAAGAAGAAGACCTCTATTTAAGCGATATTTC
>DRQI01000368.1 GCA_011330545.1 Flavobacteriia bacterium | reverse complement strand
TTAAAATGATTTTAAGACAGTATGTATCCCAAAAACAACTTATAAGATATTTGAAGTCTTGAAATAAAAATGGCTTAGAACAGCTAAGAAATCATTTTAAATACTAATTTTGGGTTAAAGTGGGGTTTGTGCGCAGACTCCCGTTACCACACATTAAAAAAACCACCAGAACCAAATTATCTACTGCATATTACAACCACCTTCTTAATAAAAATCTACTATTTTGTGATTTTTTGAATACTTTTCATACTAATAGAGCGTAATCAATAAATTTTCAATGCACACCAAAAAGGAATTTATTCAAAAAATAAAAGATAATGAAGGCATTATTTATAAAGTCGCTAGAATCTACTCAAATAATAGGGAAGACCTCAAAGACTTATACCAAGAAATTGTGTATCAACTTTGGAAATCTTATAAGACATTTAACGGCGAATCAAAATTTAGTACTTGGATGTACCGAATAGCATTAAATACTTCTATTTCCTATTTAAAAAAAGAAAAAAAACAAGTGAATACGGTCTCAATTGATTCAAATCTCTTAAGTAGAATTGAACAAATAGATTCTTTAATGGAAGAGCAGATTACACTTTTATATGCACATATAAAAAAACTTAACATCATTGAAAAAGGAATAATACTTCTTCATTTAGAAGGAAAAAGTTATGACGAAATTGCCAGTATAACCGGATTTACAAGTACCAATATTGGTACACGCTTAGCAAGAATTAAACAAAAATTAAAAAATCAAATTAAAAAATATTAAAATTATGGAATTTCAAGAAATGCAATCACTTTGGGAAAATATGAATCAAAAAGTTGACCAACAAAAAATATTAACTGATAAACTAATCATAGATATGACACAAGAACGTTATGCAAATAAATTGCGTAGCATTTCAATCCCAGAAAGTATATCTACTCTAATTTGTCTTGCTGTGATAATATATCTCATTAGTAATTTTGGATTATTGGATGTTTGGTATTTACAACTTTCAGGAGCTATAACAATTATTTCTTGTTTAATATTACCTATTCTTTCATTAAAATCTATTAAAAAAATGAAAACTATTAATATTTCAAAAAACACGTACAGAGAATCTCTAACTAAGCATGCAAAAGAGAAAATAAAATTTATGCTAATACAGAAAATTAGCTTTTATGTTAGTTTTTTAGTGCTTATACTATCAGTTATTGTATTTGGGAAAATTATGAAAGATATTGATGTTTTTACTATGACAGAAAAACTAAATTGGTTAGTTCCTTCAGGAATTGGAGTCTTATATATATTTACGAAATGGGTACTAAAAAAATACAAGAAAGCAACAACTTCGGCAAATAACATCTTGAAGGAACTAGAAGGTTAATCCTTTTATAGTCAATCAATCACAAATAAAGAACGTATAATTTTCTGTTCTAAACTTTGTTTGGACAGGAAAAATACATTCAAATTTTAACAAATTAAAATATCATAAAATGAAAAAATTACACATAACAATCGCCATACTTTTATACTCAGTTTTGAGTTTTTCTCAAGACATTACTGGAAGATGGAATGGAACAGTAAAATTAGGAGAAGACAAAAAAATCAGTTTTATTTTTAACATAGAAAACACTGAAAACAAATATGTAACCACTATAGAAATTCCAACCCAAAGAGTGTCTGGTTTAAAACCTCAAAAAACATCTTTTAAAAATGGAGCATTATTTATTGATGGAGCAAACTTGGGAATAAAATACGAAGGAAGTTTTAATAAAAAAACACAACAATTTGAAGGAACTTTTAGTGAAGGTCTCAATGCCCTTCCTTTGATTTTAAAAAGAGAAAAAATCAAAATAGAAAAAACTGCTAAAAGGCCTCAAGAACCTGTAAAACCATACCCATACAATGAAGAAGAAGTGGTTTTTGAAAATAAAGAGGCTAATGTATCACTTTCTGGAACATTGACTTTACCTCGTGCAAATGGAAAATTTCCTGTGGTTATTTTAATCAGCGGTAGCGGACCACAAGATAGAGATGAAACTGTTGCAAATCATAAACCTTTTTGGATACTTGCTGATTATTTAACCCGACTAGGAATTGCTGTATTACGATATGATGATCGTGGTTTTGGTAAATCGACTGGAAGTTTTAGCAATGCAACAACAAAAGATTTTTCCACAGATGTAATTAGTGCAGTAAATTACTTAAAATCAAGAACAGACATTGATTTAAATAATATCGGTCTAATAGGTCATAGTGAAGGTGGTATTATTGCTCCACTAGCTGCAAACCAAACCAATGATGTTTCTTTTATAGTATTGCTTGCTTCTACGGGGATTCTTGGAAGTGAATTATCATTAATACAATCAAAAACTCTCAGGCCCTTTCCTGTACCTAATGAAGATGCTTATGAACAAGCTATCCGAAAAGCTATTAAAATTGCAGCTTCAGATAAAGAAATATCAGCTATTAAAAGTGAACTTACTACACATTATAATGCTACCATTGCTCCAATTCTAAAACCTTTGGTAGGAAATGATGCTAAAGTTTCTGAAATTATTAAAGGCTTAATTGAAATGAGAACCACCCCTTGGATTCGTTATTTTTACAACTATAATCCGGCAGATGAGTTTGAAAAATTGAAGATTCCTGTACTTTCATTAAATGGAAGCAAAGACACACAAGTTTCTGCTAAAATTAATCAAGAAGGAATAAGAAAGGCTTTGATTAAAGGCAAAATCAAAGATTATAAAATTATAGAAATGGAAAACCTTAACCATTTATTTCAAGAATGTAAAACAGGTAAAATGGATGAATATGAATTAATAGAACAAACATTTTCTCCAAAAGCCTTGAAAGTAATATCAAATTGGATTTTAGACCATATTGAATAACCGGAATACAATAAAAAAAAAATAAAAACGTGTGGTAATAAAGTATATACTTAATGCGGGTTTTGTGCTAAATTCAAAGTATAGTGATTTTAATCAAGTCCGCCAAAATAGAATATTGGATTGAAAGAAAAATCACAACAAAAATTATTATATTCGGCTCATTACAAGACCGATAAGAAAGTTCTTTGAAGTCCCGCACTAAGCATATACAAACCGATAAGTGTAATAATCAATCGCCAATCATTTATCCGGATAGTATGTGCCAATATATTGAGAAAGCCTATAATAATGGCTAAAAAAGAGATTGAGATTACAAATTTCCGGTCTTTTATGCCATCAAAATTTGTTGTATCCTTTTCGGATGTAAACTTAGTATCAAAAAGAAAATGATACAATACCATCCCCAAAATTTTCCTAGAAAAACAGAGGTATCACCCATACTATTAATTTTTTTATTCGTGTAATACTAAAAACGGAATTTCTGTGTGATAGCTAATTTCTTCAACCGTAGGTTTGAATAAAATTTGTTGGAACAGATTCAAATTTTTGGCTATCATTATGATTAAGTCAATATTTCTACTTTCAACAAAACATTGTACGCCTGCTTCAATTTTTTTATTGGTTACTTTATAAAAACCGTATCTTTTACCGGCAAAAAAATCGTTTAAATACGTTTTGTTTTCTTTTTGATAGGCAGTGAGCTCTTCATCTCTTTTGGCAACGTGTACGATTCGTATGCAACCGTTAAATATGCTCGCTACCTCTGTAATGCTATGTAAGATTTTAGACTGATAAAATAAGTTGTAATCTGTTGGAAATGCAATTTCTTTTGGGATTTTAAAAATGGCTTTTTCGGGTACTACCAACACATGGCATTTAACTTTGGTAATGATATCGCCTGTATTGCTTCCCACAATTATTTTTTTAATTCCGTTTGCCCCTTTGGTACCGGTAACAATTAGTTCAATATCATTTTCGAGTATCTTATCTCTTATAGCTTCTATAAAAGGGCCTGTACTTGCCAACGTAAAAAAATGGTGCTTGTTATTAGCGGGTAGCCCTTTGATTTTGGTTACTAATTGTTGTAATGCTGTTGTTGTTTCTGCCAATACATCAGCTGTACTATTTTCGTTTGTTGATAGTACCGGAGTAAAACCATTGGCATAATTAGATACTGAAGATACGTGCAAGAGATAAAAATTGCAAGTATCTTTTTTAAAAAATTCTAACGCATATAAAATTGCATTCCATGAATTTTTTGAAAAATCTGTTGGAAGTAATATCTTCTTCATTCAACAAGCCCAATAACAATTTAGCATCAAAAATAGGGTATATGATTAGATTATCAAATGATATATATCATAGCTGTTTAGTTCTCAGCCATATGTATTATCGATTTTAGACGTTGTGTAGTTTGTCAATATCCATAATTTTTATATTTCTTCCTTCAATATCAATAAGTCCGTCTTTTTTTAATTCAGAAAGCGTTCTTATAAAAGTCTCGGTAGCAATACCCGCAACACTGGCGAGGTCACTTCTGGAAATCCGAATGCCTTCATCGGCACTTTTTTTTATTTTTTTTGAAAATTGAATTATTGTTTCTGCCGTTTTTTTCCTTACCGAACCATAAGCCATTTGTAATAATTGGCCTTTTATATCAGAAACATTGTTAGTGAGGTAATCTATTAAATCTAAGGTAACGCCGTGATTTTTATAAAGAATATTTTTTAATGTTTGTTTTGACAATCGAAAGACGGTGGTATCAGCAAGGGCGGTAGCAGACTCTTGATAGGCTATGTTATGCATAAATGAGGTAAAGCCAAACAAATCATCGTCTTTGTATAGGGTAGTAGTTAATTCTTTGCCCTGTTCATCAATTTTGTAACTTTTGACAACTCCTTTGTAGATTAAAAAAATATAATTAGAGTTATCGCCTTCGCGGTAAATAACTTCGCCGGTTTTAAATTCGTGTTCTTCGCCATTATCTGTAAAGTAATTTTTAAGGTGGTCTAATGTTTTTAGTTGCTCTTCAGGCGTATCTATATCAACTTTTTTTTTGGCTTCAATACGTTCTTTTAAAATGGCAATTTTTGCCAAGCGGCTTTCAATGGCACTGATTAATTCTGATTCGTCAAAGGGTTTGGTTAAA
Organism: Flavobacteriia bacterium; assembly: GCA_011330545.1. Lineage (GTDB taxonomy): Bacteria > Bacteroidota > Bacteroidia > Flavobacteriales > Flavobacteriaceae > Aureibaculum. The sequence continues at coordinate 609 of DRQI01000368.1, read as the reverse complement.
TAATCATCGGCTCCCATCTCCATTCCTTTCCGAATGTCTTTATGCTCAGTTTTAGCCGTTAAAAAAACAAACGGGATGTGTTGGGTTTTTTTTTCTTTCGAAAGGATTTTGAGCACGCCATACCCGTCTAATTCGGGCATCATAATATCGCAAATAATAATATCAGGAACGAATTTTTTTGCTTTTATCACACCAATTTTGCCATTGGCAGCAGTAATTACAGCATAATTTGCCAATTCTAACAGTTCGGCAGTGTTTTCCCTTACTACGGTATCATCTTCTATGATTAAAATTTTTTGCATTATTCTCTAACAATTGGTAAATCAATACTAAATACAGAGCCCTTGTGTAATTTGCTTTCAAAGCGAATTGAGCCCCCTAAATTTTCTAGATGTCCTTTTACTATGTTTAAGCCAATACCCGTACCTTGAGTGTTTAAAACATTTTCGGCCCTAAAATAACGATTAAAGATGTGCTTTTGATCTTTTTTCGGAATGCCCATTCCTTCATCAATAACCTTAAAGGCTATTTTCTTTCCGTTTTGGTTAATTTCTAAGGTAATGGTTGTATTCTCAGGCGAGTATTTTATAGCGTTGTGTATTAAGTTAG
>DRQI01000367.1 GCA_011330545.1 Flavobacteriia bacterium | reverse complement strand
TAAGGTTGCCATATCTTCGGTACCACCATCGATAAGGTCGCCAATACTCAACACAAATGTAGGTTTCAACCTGTTAATTTGTGCTACTGCTACATTAAAAACCCCTTGGCGTTCACCACCGTTAAGGTCAGAAATAATGGCAAAGGTAAAATCATCACCTCCTCCTTTAAATGTTTCGCCGGTCCACGGTTTCGGACCTTGGGCAATGTCATGTACAAATACCGGTACTTCGTTGGCTTGTTTTTTACAGGCCAACGGTACCAACATTAAAAAAATAATCAAATAGCGAATGGGTTTCATATTAGAAATGGGGTAGTTTATTAAAAGTATAATTATCTTATTATTAGTTATCTATATTATTTTACCTCAACTTATTATTTCTAAAAACAGTATCCTGGTTCAAAATCGTTTCACGAATTTTTTCGTGGTTTGTAGCAGCACCGTTTTTATACACCGCCACTTTCCAACCGATATATGATATACTGTCTAATTGCCGGTCTATTTTTATTCTGATAGAATCCTTAAAAAAAACAATATCGCTAACCAGTGTTGTGTCCGTTTTATAACGGTTATAATAGCGGGTTATAAGCTCGATATTTTTCTGCGGGTCAACACATGAGATAGCATGGTGTTTTAAAATCTCATCTTTTTCATACAACAAATATTCGCCTCTAAAATCGCTTCCACCGCCAACCTCATTGATATCACTATTTTGTGTCACATAGTAAAAGTTGCCAATTTTGCCATAACTGATATCGGCATCAGACATTTCATTCATTGTAAACCCGCTGATATCTTCTTTCATAGAAGCCTTTTCTTTAGTTGAAAGCTCTGAGGCTGAACAGGCAATCAATAAAACGGCAATAAAGATTATTTTTTTCACTTGTTTCTTATTTTAGTTGTTGTATTAGGAAGCATTGTTATTGAAATACCCTGATATAATCTACTATCAAATATTGGGGAAAAGGTGTTGTAGTATCCGGATTACCGGGCCAATTGCCGCCTACCGCGAGGTTGATTAAAAAATGAAAATCCTTTTGAAAGGCACTCAATTCTGATGGGCTGATGGCTACTTCATGGTATTTTATATCGTCGACATACCAACTGATTTTTTCGGCATTCCACAAAATAGAAAAAACATGAAATTCATCGTGAAAGGTTCCTGAAGAAAGTGAATAACTACCACTAGATTGTGCGTGATTGCCATTGGCACTCCAATGGGCGGTACCGTGAATAGTTTTTTCTTGTTGTCCGCCGCCAATCATTTCCATAATGTCTATTTCGCCCGATGCAGGCCAGCCAACGGTACTGATATTTTCACCGAGCATCCAAATAGCAGGCCAAATTCCTTTTCCTTCCGGTAACACCGCCCTTACATCTACACGCCCATAGTGAAAAGAAAATTTTCCTTGAGTGTTGATTCGTGACGATGTATACTGATTATTCCCTTCATTTTCTTTTTTCGCCTCAATAATCAAAAAACCGTCTTTCAATGTGGTATTTTCTTTTTTATAATATTCACTTTCATTATTTCCCCAACCGCAAATGGCGGGGCATCCGTTGCCGATTTGAAAATTCCACTGCCCGGCACTTAAAGATGTTGTATTGAATTCATCTGCCCATAGCAAGTCCATATTAGGATATGAACTGGGAGACGTATAACCGGTTGTTGGAATACGTACAGTAGTTGCAAGGGGCTCTTCATCTTTACCCGAATTGTTACAGGCGTATAGTACAAAGGCCAATGATACTGTAAAAATAAAAAAGGTGTTTTTGATTATTGCATATTTTGAGGCCACTATTTTCAACATATCGGTTTTAAAGCAATTGTAAAGTTAACAATTATAAATTAACTCCGTTGCCCGAAAATAGCACTGCCAATGCGTACCATGGTACTGCCACATGCTATGGCAATACTATAATCTCCGCTCATCCCAATAGAAAGGATGTTCATTTCTATATGCTGTATCTCACCTGTACGCGATGTAATATCGGTTTTAAGCTTTTCAAAAAAAGCATTCAACCTTGTAAATTCTTCTTTAACTTGTTCTGTATTATCGGTAAAACTAGCCATTCCCATTAATCCGCTAATCTTAACATTTTCTAATTCATTAAGTTCTGAAGAAGCTGCTATCTTTTCAATTTCGTTAAACGAAAGTCCGAACTTAGTATCTTCTGTCGCAATTTTTGCTTGTAACAAACAGTTGATAACCCGATTGTGCTTTCGAGCTTGTTTATCGATTTCTTTAAGTGTTTTAAAACTGTCAACCCCGTGAATCAAATCGACAAAATGTGCCATGTATTTAATTTTGTTGCGTTGTAAATGGCCAATCATGTGCCATTTGATGTCTTTGGGGAGTGCTTCGTATTTAGTAACCATTTCTTGGATTTTATTTTCTCCAAAAATGGTTTGCCCGGCATGGTAGGCCTCCAAAATATCAGATACAGGCTTGGTTTTAGAAACGGCCACCAACGTAACGTGTGCCGGAAGCTGTTCTTTTATCGATTGTAAATGGGATGCTATGCTCATCAACGTTATTTTTTTAAATCAAAAGTAGCGAAACTTACCGGTTTTTATACAAAATCGGTTTCAACTTTTTAAAATGAAGATAAGATGTTTCTTCTCCCTGTCCTTTCGGCTTTATCTCCACTCTCAAAATTCATAAATCGTCAACCCACTACGCAACTTAGGTAAAATATACGTACTTTTTGGGGGCATGGTCAATCCGGCATCTGCCACTTTTTTAAGCTGTTCAATTGATATTGGAAACAAGCCGAAAGCTACTTTGTACTGCCCCGAGTCAACACTGTTTTTTAAGTGGATAGCGCCTTGTTCGCTATGTGCATAACTAATCCGCTTATCATTGCGCAAATCCCTAATGCCCAAAATAGGTTTTAATACTGTAGTATATAATAAATGAGGGTCTAAATCGCTTAGCGGATTGTCAATTTCATAACTTTCTTTTTTGAGGTATAACGAATAGAACTCACCGTCTAAATACATGGCAAAATGGTGTTTCTTTGAGGGCTTGTACAAAGTGGACCCTCTATTTTGTATACGGAACCACACCGCTAATTTTTCTAAAAACGACTGTTTGTCCAATCCGTTTAAATCTTTTACCAATCTATTGAACTCCAATAGTTGTAATGCTGATTCGGGAATCAGATAACTCATAAAAAAATTATACGCTTCTTCACCGGTATGATTGGGATTCTCTTTCTTTAAATTTTCAGCCAATAAATGTGAAGATGCCGTACGGTGGTGTCCGTCAGCAATATAAATGGCATTCATGTTGGCAAATTCATCTTGTAAGATTTCAATATCCTCCTGATTGTCAACCAACCACAAATAATGTGTCCTGTGGTTTTCGGTTGTAAATTCATATTCTGCCCTTTTCTTTTGATAGTTTTCCAATACAGATGCAATGACCGGGTTATCAGGAAATGTCAGCAAGACCGGCTCTGCATTAAAACCGGTAGTTTTCAAGTATTTTTCAAACAATACTTCTCGCTTATGCAACGTATCTTCGTGTTTTTTGATGATGCCCTTAGCGTAATCTCGGGCACTTGCCGCAGCGATGATACCGCAGCATGAAAAATGGGAAGTTACTTTTTTATACACATAAAAAGCAGGGTTGGCATCTTTAGAAAAATGGTTGCGTTCCTTAAACCGGTTATAGGTATCGCGAATTAATTGAAAACGTTGTTCGTTTGAAATTTCTTCAGGGTTTTTATAATGCGGACTGATGATGTGTAGAAACGAAAACGGATTAAAATCTAATTGTGCCCCTAACTCAGCCGGAGAATAGGCTTCATACGAACGTGAAGATACCAAGGCCACTTTATCTCTAGTGGCACGTACGGCGCGAAAAGGTTTTATAGTGGCCATGGTAGTATTGAGTAGTTAAATTGGTGATAATAATTGTTTTACTCGTTCTTGCCGTAATGATACTATCAGTTATTACAAGTACTTACAATTTACTGTACATCATCCGAGTATTTCGATAATCTGATCTGCCAATTCACTTCCTATCCTATGTTGGGCTTCACTGGTAGCGGCACCAATATGAGGTGTTAATGAAATATTAGGGTTCATTAAGAGCTGTACTTCGGGGGAAGGCTCATTTTCAAATACGTCTAACGCTGCTTTCGATACTTTTCCGCTGTTTAGGGCAGCTACCAAGGCAACTTCATCGATAACGCCTCCACGGGCGGCATTGACAATACAAACCCCGTCTTTCATCATATTAAATTCATCTGTAGAAATTACGTATTCTTTTTGTGCCGGTACGTGTAAGGTAATAAAATCTGCTTGTTGTAACACTTCTTCTTTTGAGATGGTGTCAATAGTAAAATATACGGTTTGCCCGTCATAAAATTCTAATTCTAACCTTTCACTGTCAATATACGGGTCAAAAGCAATCACTTTCATCCCTACGCCCAAAGCTACTTTAGCGGTGGCTTGGCCGATACGCCCAAAACCTAAAATACCTAACGTTTTGCCTTTTAACTCAATACCTTTGGCGTATGCTTTTTTCAAATCTTTAAATTTAGAATCGCCTTCTAAAGGCATGCTCCTATTAGAGTCATATAAAAACCGAACCATTCCGAAAAGGTGTGCAAAAACCAATTCGGCTACCGAATGTGAAGAGGCTGCCGGCGTATTGATAACATGAATTCCTTTTTCGCGGGCGTATTCAACATCTATATTATCCATTCCTACGCCGCCACGGCCAATGATTTTAAGGGTAGGGCAGGCATCTATTAAGTCTTTTCTTACTTTTGTGGCACTTCTTACTAAAAGTACATCTATTTGATGCTTATTGATATAATCAATCAATTGGTCTTGTGCAACAGTGGTAAGGTCTACTTCAAAACCTGCATTTTCTAAGGCGATAACGCCACTGGTTGCAATTCCGTCGTTTGCTAATACTTTCATTTTTTATAATTTAAGGTAACTATTCAGCTACTCACATTTTGGCTATAAAATGGAGTAACTGAATAGTTATAATTTAAGAATTTCTTAAAACACTAAAGGCACAACGTGCCAAGGCTATAATTTTTGATTTTTCGTGATATAATTCTATGTCGGCTTTTATAATTCGCTTTCCGTTTTTAATAATGGTTGCTTCCGCAAAAAAATCTTTAGGCTCTGAACCGTGTAAGTAATCAATACGCATATCAATGGTACTCACTTTTTCTGACAATGCTGATAGGGTTGTTAAAGCCGCAATACCACCGGCAGAATCGGCAATACTCGCTTGAATGCCTCCATGCCAACGTCTTTGGATAAAATCACCGATAAATTCTTCCTTAAACGGAATATGGATTTTGGTAAAACCCTCTTTCAATTCAACAACTTTTAATCCTAATAATTTATTTACAGGCATTTGATGTTCAAAGATATCCTTCAAAGCACTGAATTTATCCTCTTCTTTCATTATGAATTGGCCAGTTTTTTCATAATAGCTACCAATACTTGAACACTTTCTAACGGCAAAGCATTGTAAATACTTGCCCGATAGCCGCCTACAGAGCGATGGCCGTTAATTCCGTTAATACCGGCTTCTTTCCATAAACGGTCGAACGTATCTTTATACGAGTCGTCAGTCAAGGTAAAGGTAACGTTCATATGCG
>DRQI01000366.1 GCA_011330545.1 Flavobacteriia bacterium | reverse complement strand
ATATTTCCTTCTATGGCAATATAATTATATTTTTCTACCAATGAAACCGGGCGTTTTAAGTGCAAATCGGTTTCCTCAATTTCAGAAGTGTCTTCACATCCCTGCAAACACATTAAAATAGTTTTTTTGGCTATTGGATGTTTTACATTGGCGGCAATTTCGGTCAAGGGTACCAATACAAATTTGCGCTCTAACATTTTGACATGCGGCACTTTTAAATTCTTATAAAAAATAATCTCATCGTCAAAAAGCAACACGTCAATATCAATAATACGCGCCTTATAATTACCGGAAGCACCTCGAACCCTACCCAAGTCATTTTCAATTTGTAAAATGGTATCTAATAAGTCTTCGGGATTCAAATGTGTAGATACTTCAATGCAGCAATTTAAAAAATCATCACTTTCAAACCCCCAAGATTTGGTTTTGTAAACTGATGAAATTTTAACAACCCTTCCCACTTTTTGGGCAATAAAATCAACAGCTTGCTGTAAATTTAACAGCTTATTGCCCAGGTTGCTGCCCAGTGATAAATATGTTGTACGTTGAATCTTCATTTGAGGTTCACAAAGAAACTAAAATCAACAGATAAAATCTTATATTTGCGCTTTAATTTATAAACATTTTTAAGAAAAAAGCGTAACGTTTGTAACGTTGTTCAGACTGATAATCAAAGTAAAAAACAGTAAAAAATATGAAATTTTTAAGAGAGTTATTAGCGGCAATCCTTGGGGTTATAATTGCAACCGGAATTATGATATTCATTTTTATTGCAATTATTTCTGCATCGGCTTCCGCTTTGGGTGAAGATGGCAAGCCAACCGTAAAAAACAATTCGGTATTAGAATTAAAGTTAGAAAAAACAATTAAAGATTATGCCCCCAAAAGTTCAGATCCGTTTGAACAATTATTGGAGTTAGACGATGAAAGGCTAGGCTTAAATCAAATTCTAAATGCCATAGAAAATGCTAAAACCGATGACCGTATCAAAGGCATTAGTATCAATACCCTGTTTATAAATGGAGGCATTGCCCAAACCCAAGCCATACGAGATAAATTGGTAGACTTTAAAGAATCGGGTAAGTTTATTTTGGCCTATGCCGATTTTTACCTTCAGAAAAATTATTATTTGAGTTCTGTTGCCGATTCTATTTTTGTAAATCCTGTAGGGGAAATAGATTTTAAAGGACTGGCCACAGAAATTTTATATTACAAAGATTTTGAAGATAAGTATGGCGTAAAGATGGAAGTTATCAAACACGGCAAATATAAAAGTGCCGTAGAACCCTTTATTACCAATAAAATGAGTGATGCCAACAAAGAGCAAATCACGTCCTTTTTAAATTCAATTTGGAAAGAGTTAATTACAGATATCGCCAAAAGTAGAGACAAAACCCCCGAAGAATTGAATATTATTGCCGATGATTTATTAGCGCGAAACCCTGAATTGGCCATTGAAAATAAGATGATTGACGGCGAGTTATTTCTCGATGAATACGAAAGCAAATTAAAAGTAGCATCGGGCATTGATGTTGATGATGAACTAAATAAGATTACCATTGGCGATTATATTGCTACCGGAAAAGGACGTATTAAATCTTCAGCTTCAGATAAAATTGCCGTGGTATATGCCCAAGGCGAAATACGCTATGGCAAAGGCGACGAAAATTATATCGGGCAAGAAGCCTTGATTAAGGCATTGCGAAAAGTTAGGAAAGACAATAAGATAAAAGCAGTGGTATTACGGGTAAATTCCCCGGGAGGCAGTGCATTGGTTTCTGATATCATTTGGCGAGAATTGGCATTGACTAAAAAAGAAAAACCTCTAGTGGTTTCAATGAGTAATTATGCCGCTTCCGGCGGATATTATATTTCATGTGGTGCCACTAAGATTGTTGCAGAACCTACTACCATAACCGGTTCTATTGGGGTTTTTGGGATGATTCCCAATGTACATCAACTGGCAGGAAAAATGGGTATCAATGCCGAACAAGTAGGTACCAATAAACAGTCGGTAGGATATAGTGCTTTTGAACCTTTAACAGATAGTTTTCATAATACCGTAAAAGAAAGTATTGAAGATATATACAAAACCTTTGTCAATAGGGTAGCCGAAGGAAGAGGACTTACTTTTGCCCAAGTAGACAGCATTGCCCAAGGCAGGGTTTGGACCGGGGTTGAAGCCGTACAAAACGGATTGGTAGACCAATTAGGTAATTTAGAGGATGCTGTTGAAGTAGCAGCAGAATTAGCCGAAGTATCCGATTACCGCATCACAAATTATCCGCGTTATAAAAAAGATTTTAAAGATGCTTTTAAACCTTTTGCATTTATGAAAGCCTCTAAAGAAAACCTAATAAAAGAAGAATTAGGGAGCGAAAACTATACCCTTTATAAAAATATAAAAGAATTTTCTGAGCTCAAAGGAATACAAGCAAGAATGCCTTATGTACTTGAAATTAAATAAAGTAGAAGTGTTGTTCTCGTTGAAATAACCTGCAGTTTTCACCATTCGTTTTAACATGTTTTGATATACCAATTAATTCCTTCCCTTTTAAGGGAAGGAGGGTTTCTTCTTTTCATTATCACAAAGCCTATTTTAACCTCAATTTTCACGAGGTTAGTTTATGTAGTATCAGAAAAGGCTGATTATTAGAAGGAAACTTTATGGCTATTAAAATGTAACCTTCTTTTGAATGTCAATTTTAGTGATTTTACAAAGGCAAATCCTAGCTTGTTTTTGTAAAATTGCATCGAGAATTCGGTTATTGTTTTCCAAAAAAGTTCTCGATACGCCGCTCCTCCGTCGCGGCACTATCATTGAGGTAGAGATAAAAGTTTCTTATTTTCTTTGATAGGTAACAAAACTGTAATCGTACCGGTGTTTCTCATCAGCTTTAAAATCTTGGCGGGCGGTTTCCTTCCACACAGATGTATCTATTTGAGGAAAAAAAGCATCGGCTTCCAATTCAGCATTGACCAACGTAAGGTCTAACATATCGGCAATTTCAATGGCTTGCTTGTAAATTTGTGCACCACCTAAAATATAAGGGGCTGTATCAGTATTAGCAGCTTCTAAAGCGGCCTCTAGCGAATTTACAACTAAGCAGCCTTCAGCGTTAAAATCGCGGTTTCCGGTGATGACAATGTTGGTGCGGTTAGGGAGTGGTTTGCCCAATGATTCATAGGTTTTTCTACCCATAATGACATGGTGGCCGGCAGTAACTTTTTTAAAACGTTTGAGGTCATTTGGCAAGTGCCAAATCAAATCATTGTCTTTGCCCAACTCTCCATTGTTGCCAATTGCGGCAATGATAGTAATCATAGGCCTTGATTTTTTTTTTCTGATTCGGGGAGTTTGTCGTTAGGCGTAATAATACCTTTTTTAATGAGGTTTCTCTCTAATTCTTCTGATTTGTCAAGGTGTTTTTCAATCAGTTTTTCGGTTTCCTTACGTTCCCATTCTTTGCCAAAAAAACGATGGGTGATAAATACATTTATAAAATGGAGTATCCATATAAAAAGCCATACAGCAATGGCAAATTTAAACCATTCGCCAAATTGGCTGCCCACTTTAAAAAATATGTTGAGTACAATTAAGAAAACAGAACCAATTAAAAACAACACAAAGTGATAGTACACCCGTTTTTTTTGCTTGACACGTTTGCGGGCTTTTTCGTAGATTTCGTGTTGTTCGTTAGGTTCCATGAAAATTGCTACTTTTTATTCAACATAAAATGTTATTGGTAATGTATATTTTACACCAACATTTTTATTTTTTTGTTTTCCGGGAATCATTTTAGGTAGTGATTTAATCACGCGAATACCTTCTTTTTCTAGTTTTTTATGGGGCCCTCGTGCTGCAACTTCTTTTATATAGCCTTTCTTGTCTATTTTAAACCTGACGTAAATTCTTTTGATACCCGGCTTTAGATGAAGTTTTTTAACTATCTTAAGATTATAATTCTTAGAAACGTAATTTTTAATTTGATTTTGCAAACATAATTTTTGTAAATTTTTGTTTAATTTTTCACATCCCGGGAAAATAGGAGGTTGTTCAATAATTGCAAAAGGTACAAAATCAGTTTTAGTGCTATCTTTTTTTTGAGTAATAGTTCCTTTTATAGAATCTAATTTTTGAATTTTATTACTACCTTTTTCTTGTGCCGGTAGAAACAATGGAAAAAAGGCAAAGAACAGAAAAAATATATATTTTCTCATACGCTAACAGGTAAGAATTACATGTTCTTTAACCACTCCTTGATATAGCCCGAGAAGTCTTCGGTTTCCAACACATTGTGCACTTCATCCAAGCCTACCTGCTCATTTTCTAAGGTATTCAGAATTGTTTGTAATATATTTAATCTGTTGATATCGTCAATCTGATTGATTCGCTCTAAGATATTTTTTTTGATTTCCTCTTTTTGCATTTTTTTACATTTAGCCTTATTAGGCTACTAAATTATAACCTTCAAAGAGAATATCAAAGCGTTTTATGATAAAAGTAAGCGAATATTTGAGTCAAACCGCTACTGAACCTTTGATATGAGGATGCGGATGGTACTCTTTTAATTGAAAATCATCATAGGTAAAGTCAAAAATACTTTTAATTTCAGGGTTCAGAAGCATCGTTGGCAACGGCCGCGGTGTTCGAGATAGTTGTAATTCAAGTTGTTCAAAATGATTACTATAAATATGGGCGTCGCCTAGCGTATGGATAAAATCTCCGGCTTCATAACCGCATACCTGTGCCATCATTATGGTAAGCAAAGCATATGATGCAATATTAAAAGGTACGCCTAAAAAGATATCGGCACTGCGTTGGTATAATTGGCAGGATAGCTTTGGTTTTTCCTCTCCTTTGGAGAGGTTAGGCGAGGATACATAAAATTGAAAAAATGCATGGCAGGGAGGCAATGCTGCTTTGCCATTGGCTACATTTTCACTAAAAGAAACCGAAGTATCAGGCAATACCGAAGGATTCCAGGCAGAAATTAGCATCCTTCGGCTATCGGGATTGTTTTTAAGAGTTGTAATAACATCCGACAATTGATCGATATCATCACTGT
>DRQI01000365.1 GCA_011330545.1 Flavobacteriia bacterium | reverse complement strand
TGTTACATACTATTGTAAAAACAACTCAAATGATTTCACGTTTTTTAAATTTAGAATGGAAACAGTTTTCCAGAGCCTCCTATTTTCAAAAAGGAATAGCCATCAAAATTTTATTGGGCTTCGCCGTACTTTATTTTGGCGGGGCAGCATTAATGTTGGGCGGAAGTTTATTTTTTATTCTAAAAAAAACCATTCCTAACCTAGACCCCATCGCAATAGTAAACAACTATATCATCTATTGGTTTTTGTTTGATTTGGCCATTCGCTTTTTCTTACAGCAACTGCCGGTAATGAATGTAAAGCCATTAATGGTTATTCCTATTAATAAAAATACCATCATCCACTATTTACTCGGAAAAACAACCATTTCATTTTTTAATTTCATACCATTATTTATATTTTTCCCTTTCAGCATAGTATTAATTGCCAAAGGATATCCTGCAACCAATGTGATTTTTTGGTTCTTGTCAGTTGTATTCTTAACCTTGTCAAACAACCTTGTCAATTTTTTAATCAATAAAAACAATACCGTTTTTTATGTACTGCTCTCAGCCTTGGTAATTTTTGCCGGATTAGAATATTACAACATCTTTAAAATATCAACACCCATCGGAGTAGCTTTTAACGCACTGTACCAACATCCTTATTTGGTACTTATCCCTTTATTCATGATGCTAGGCCTGTATGTTTTAGTCTTTCAATACATCAAAAAAGGATTTTACTTAGACGATACCGTATCCAAAAAAATAAAAGAAGTACACACTACCGACTTATCGTGGATGAATCGATTTGGCAGTATAGCGCCCTTTTTAAAAAATGATGTCAAATTAATTTGGCGGAATGCCAGGCCCAAACAAGTAATGTTTATGTCATTTGTATTTTTATTCTACGGCTTGATATTTTATACCCAGCCTACGTATCAAAAAATGCCGGCTTTTTTAGCATTTGCCTCTATGTTTGTAACCGGTGGCTTTCTGATGACTTTCGGCCAATTGGTACCTTCTTGGGATAGTGAATATTACAAAATGTTAATGAGCCAAAACATCCCCTACAAAAAATACTTAGAGTCAAAATGGTATTTGATGGTAGTAGCCGTAGCAATTTCTTTTGTATTGAGTACCCCCTATTTATATTTCGGATGGAAAATTTTTGCCATGATAGCCGCCGGTGCGTTATTCAATATCGGCTTAAATTCTTTTATAACCTTATTTGGCGGTGCCTTAAACCGAGTGCCTATTGAATTGAATGTAAAAGCAAAAGCATTTAGCAACACAAACGGATTTAACCCGACACAAATGCTCATAGCACTCCCCAAATTATTGTTGCCCATGTTATTGTTTTATGTTCCTTATAAGCTCATCAACTTTAATGCAGGTTTGATAGTACTAGCACTAAGCGGGGTATTGGGAATTGTTTTTAGGGACTTTTTTTTAACAAAAATTGAAAATATATATCAAAAAGGAAAATATAAAACGATTGCGGCGTACGAAGAAAAACAATAAATAATACTAGTATATACTTATGATAACATCATCAAACCTCTCAAAAAAATACAATGCTGTAGAAGTGTTGCATATCAAAAATTTAGAAATCCCCAAAGGGCAATCTTTTGGCTTGGTAGGAAATAACGGAGCCGGAAAAACCACTTTTTTTAATTTATTATTAGATTTAATAAGGCCTACTACCGGCCATATTATCAATAAAGGCATTCAAGTTGACCAAAGTGAAGATTGGAAGCCATTTACAGCTGCTTTTATAGATGAGAGTTTTTTAATTGGGTATTTAACTCCCGAAGAATACTTTTATTTTATAGGGGAATTACGCGGAATGAACAAAGCGGATATCGATACTTTTTTACATCAATTTGATGAAATTTTCAATGATGAGATTATCGGAAAGAAAAAATATTTACGAGACCTTTCAAAAGGAAATCAAAAAAAAGCAGGCATTGTTGCCGCCCTCATCGGAAACCCCGAGCTTATTGTATTAGACGAGCCTTTTGCCAACCTTGACCCCACCACTCAAATACGTTTAAAGAAAATGTTAAAGTCGTTAACCGAAAATAAAGAGGTAACCGTATTGATTTCGAGCCATGACTTAGGCCACGTTACCGAAGTTTGCGAACGCATTGTAGTATTAGAAAAAGGCAATATGGTAAAAGACATTAAAACTTCTCCAGAAACCCTCAAAGAGTTAGAAAGTTACTTTACGGTCTAGAACAGATATTCTCTAAAAAGTCAATTATTATTGATAGAAATTTCTTTTATCATTTTATCACAATAATTGAATACCAAATTTTAAATTCCAAACCTTTTAGAAACGGTTAAATTTTGTACTTTTGCCCTTCTATACCACAATATTTTTAGAGGATTTTAGTTTCTAGTATTATGTTGAACAAAAAGATGTTATCAAATTTTTTTTTACTGCTTTTGGCAGTAGGGGTTTGGAATTGTTCAACCAAAAAAAATGCTTTTTTAAACAGAAACCTACATACACTTTCTACCAAATACAACATACTCTATAACGGAAATGTTGCTTTTGACCAAGCAAAGAAAGTATTGGATGACGATTACAATGATAATTTTTGGGAATTATTACCTATTGAGCCCTTAAAAATTGAAGAAGAAAAATTAGAAATCCCCACCTTAAAACAAAAGAAACCTACAGACCAAGAAAGCACGGCACAAGGATTTGAAAAAGCCGAAGAAAAAGCCATTAAAGCCGTACAAAAACATTCTATGGACATTGCCGGCAAAGAACGCAACAAACAAATAGATGACGCCTATTTATTGTTGGGAAAAGCCCGGTATTATTCTCAGCGTTTCGTTCCTGCTTTAGAAGCCTTTAATTTTATTTTAGAAAATTATACCGATGCCGATTTGCGCGATGAAACCAAAGTTTGGCAAGCCAAAACATTAGTGCGTTTACAAAATGAAGAGCTAGCCATAGAAACCTTAAGAATTCTGTTAAAAAATGAATATTTGCCTTTAGAAATTGTTGAAAATGCACATACTACCATGGCCATGGCTTACACTTCATTAGACAGTACCGATTTGGTAATTAGGCATTTAGACAGCGCTATTTTCTTTTCAAAAAACAACAAGTTAAAAGCCCGTAACCTATTTATTTTAGGACAATTATACAGAAATCAACAAAAAATAGATTCTTCTAATATGGTTTTTGAAGCCTTGGCCAATACTAGAAAAGCCCCGTTGAGATATCGCATACATGCTTTTATAGACCGCACCAAAAATTATTCAAAAACCGATAGTACCGAGCTTATTATTGCCACATTAAACAAACTGATAAAAGATAGAGACAACAGGCCTTTTTTAGACGAGCTTTTTTATCAGAAAGCCCGTGTTGAACTCCAAAATGACAGTATCGACAAGGCTGTTGCCGATTTCAAAAAATCGTTACTGACAGAACAAGGCAACGATTTTCAAAAAGAATTATCCTATGAACAACTCGGAAATATCTTTTTTGACAGAGCCAAGTTTCAACCTGCCGGAGCGTACTATGACAGTGTTATCCAAATTACCAAAAACAAAAACATAAAAAGGGTCAGGCGAATTATTAGAAAACGCAAGAGCCTCGAAGAAGTAATTTTGTATGAAAACATTGCAAAAAGTAGTGATAGCATTTTAAAAATTGCCGCGCTTTCTAAAGAAGAACAAGAAAAATACTATCAAGGTTATATTGACAACCTCAAAAAAGAAGAAGAAGAGGCGAAAAAGAAATTAGAAGCCACCACTATTACGTCTGGCTTTGGTAATTTTAAAGATGATAATTCTAAAAATACTTCAAAAGGCGGTAAATTTTATTTTTACAATACCCAAGTTGCCGGTTTCGGCAAACAAGAATTTCGTAAAATATGGGGAAATAGGCCTTTAGAAGATAATTGGCGCCTCTCTACCAAAAAAGCTGCAGCTAAAGCACAAGATAAAATAGAAATACTAGCTTCTGCAAACGTCTTTGATACGAGTAAAAAGTTTGAGCTCGATTATTATTTGAGCAGAATCCCCACAGAAAAAGTAACTTTAGACAGTATAACTTCTCAACGCAATAATGCCTACTATAAGTTAGGCCTCATTTACAAAGAGCAATTTAAAAAGTATCCGTTAGCGGCAGAACGATTAGAAAAACTACTGAGTTTTAACCCAAAAGAAAACTTAATACTCCCGATAAAATACCATTTATACAAAATCTATTCGCATTTTAACATTGCCCAAAGCAATAAATATAAAGAAGACATCGTTAACACTTATCCAGATTCTAGATATGCAACTATTATCTTGCATCCGGAAGACGTTCTTGCTTCTGAAGAAAAAAACAATTCGCCAGAAGCCGTTTATGAAGATGCTTATTGCGATTATGACTATTTGAGATATGAAGACGCCATGCAGAAATCTGAAAGGGCAATACAGCAATTTGAAGATATGCCGATAATACCCAAATTTGAATTATTAAAAGCATATATATTGATGAAAACCAAAGGCGTAAAAGCCTTTAAAGAAGCCTTAGATTATGTGGCCATCAATTATCCTAATACCGAAGAAGGAAAACACGCCGTGCGAATATTAGGAGGATTAAATTCAAATTCATCCGAAACCAAAAAAAATAAATAAAAAGAAATTTTTGCTCCCCGTTTTAACTATGAAAAAAGTTACTTGAAAAAAATGGAGTTTAAATTATTAAAACAAAAATTATGTTTTCAGAAAAAAAATCAAATCCAAACCAAGTTCTTGCACGTAATATTATAGGTAAAGGCACCACTTTTGTCGGTGATATCAAATCGCAAGGAGATTTTAGAATTGACGGCAAAGTAGAAGGTACCATTAAAACTTCTGGCAGGGTGGTGATTGGCCAAGAGGGTGCTGTTGACGGAACTATAGAATGTACCAATGCCGATGTAGAAGGGAAATTCTCAGGCAATTTAAATGTCGACCAGCTACTTTCTTTAAAATCAACTGCAAATATTTCTGGAGAAGTTGTTTTAGGCAAACTTTCTGTTGAACCCGGTGCTACTTTTAATGCTTCTTGTAATATGAAAGGCTCAATAAAAGCATTAAAAAATGAGCAAAAAGCAGAAAAAACAGCTTAATAAATATACACGTTTTTCGGGTATTGCTTTTCAAATGGTTGTAACCATTGGCGTAGGCACGTATATCGGCATTAAGCTAGATGAAAAGTACCCCAATAAAAATAATTTATTTACAGTTGCTTTTTCGTTGGTATTTATCTTACTTTCGCTATATTCGGTTATCAAACAAGTAACCAATATTTCTAATAAAAAAGATGACTAAAACTAAAAAAAAAATGGCATTTGGCACCATTGTACTACAATTGGCCATTCTAACCGGTATTTTATTTTCAATACATAATTTTCTGATACTACCCTATTTAAAAAAATATTCTTTCTATTGGGAACCTTGGAAAATTTACACCTTCCACTTTATTACCGTTACCGCCTTAATTTACTTTTTAAGGCATAGAAGTAAGATAAAACCTGACAAGGTTTTGAATGCTTTCATCACTTTAAGCCTGCTAAAAATGATTGCCGCAGTACTCTTTTTATCCCCGCTTTTTTTTTATAAAACCATAAATCCTACAGCGACGGTTTTTAGCTTTTTTATCCCCTACTTTCTATATCTTTTTTTTGAAACCAGTTATGCCGTTAAAATTTTAAATCCCACTAAATAATTCATTTTTTTACATTTTACACTAAAATAATATTAGTTGATTTTAATGTTTTATTTTAGAATTATTTCAGTACATTTGCAGTCGAAATTTAGGACAGTAAAATTTATTGAAATTTGACATTTATGATAGCCAAAAAAACTATCCGTAAAACACTACTAGCTTTACTACTGTTTATTCCGTTTTTCGGGATACTATCAGCCCAAGAACATCAGGAAGAGACTTCTAAAGAAACAAAAGAAAAGGAAGATTTCAATATAGCAGAAATGATTTTACACCATATTGGAGATTCTCATAATTTTCATATTTTAGATTGGAAAGGGCATCCTGTTTCAATTCCATTGCCGGTAATTTTATGGACTGATAACGGCTTGGTTACTTTTATGTCTAGTGAATTTCACCACGACGAAGAAGGCAAAGTTGTGGTAGAAAAAAAAGGGCAAAAATTCGCACTCTTTCACGGTAAAATATACTATGCCAATGATACTCCTAATGAAGATGGAATTTATGTAACCCTTGATAAAGAGTCACATCCTGCCAATAAAAAGGTTTTAAATTTTTCGATTACCAGAAATGTATTTTCAATGTTTTTGTCTATGATTGTGTTGATTTTACTTTTTGGAGCCATGGCAAAATCATATAAAAAATCAGAGAAAAATTTACCCTCGGGAATTGCAAAATTTATAGAACCGATTATCATCTTTGTGCGCGATGAAATTGCAATTCCGAATATTGGCGAAAAACACTATGCCAGATATATGCCCTTTTTGCTGACCATATTTTTCTTTATTTGGTTAAATAACATTTTTGGAATCATTCCATTTTTTCCATTTGGCTCAAATTTAAGCGGAAATATAGCATTTACGGGGGCATTGGCGTTAATTACATTTATAATAACCCTGTTTAGTAGTAAAAAATCATATTGGTCACACATGCTATGGATGCCCGGAGTACCCGTTTATATGAAAATATTTCTTGCTCCCATTGAGCTTATGGGAATGTTTATTAAACCCATAGCATTAATGATACGTTTGTTTGCCAATATAACTGCCGGGCATGTTATCGTGTTGGCATTAGTAGGGCTTATATTTATCTTAGGTACCGCATGGGTATCACCCGCGTCGGTTTTATTTACAGCCTTTATCAGTATTATTGAAGTATTGGTAATCGCAATACAAGCCTATATATTTACAATGCTGTCAGCCCTTTATTTCGGGCAAGCATTAGAAGAAGAACATTAATTAATTTTTAAATATTTAGAATCATGAATGAATTACATTTTGGTGCCTTCGCTGCAATTGGAGCCGGATTAGCTTCTATTGGCGGTGGTATAGGTATCGGTAAAATTGGCGGGGCTGCTATGGAAGCAATGGCTCGCCAACCCGAAATGCAAGGAAAATTACAAGGTTCTGCAATTGTATTGATTGCCTTTATTGAGGCAATTGCACTATTTGCAGTAGTTGTATCTTTCTTAGCAATGAGTAAATAAAAAGATAAGATGTAACGGTTGGTTACATCTTACTTTTTTAAAAAATTAATTACAAAATAACTATTAATTATGGATTTAGTAACTCCCGAAATCGGACTTATCTTTTGGACCACAATATCATTTCTAGTATTGCTTTTTATCTTGGGTAAATTCGCTTGGAAACCCATTTTAAATTCGGTAAACGAAAGAGAAGAAGGTATCAGAAAAGCACTCAATGAAGCTGACAAAGCACGCCAAGAAATGCAAGATTTAAAATCGGATAACGAAAAAATCTTAAAAGAAGCCCGAGTTGAAAGAGACCTGTTATTAAAAGAAGCCCGAGATATTAAAAATAGCATGATTGAAGAAGCCAAAGAAGAGGCTAAAAATCAAGCAAATAAAATTATTGAGCAAGCTAAAACATCGATAGAAAATGAAAAGTTGGCTGCCATAAGTGAAATAAAAAATCAGGTAGCCGATTTGTCTTTAAATATAGCCGAAAAAGTAGTAAAAGGAGAACTTTCCGATAAAGACAAACAACTAAAATTAGTTGAGCAACTATTAGGCGAAGTGAAGTTACAGTAATTATGAGAGAATCTAGAGCTGCCATACGATATGCAAAAGCCGTTTTAAACGCTTCACTAGAGGCTAATAAGGCTGATACGGTTCATAATGATATGCAATTGATTGCTTCAACCATCAAAGAAAATAATGAGTTGCAATTATTATTAAGTAACCCGGTAATAAAAGCCGAAGCGAAAAAAGATACTTTGGTGAAAATTTTTGGTGAAAAAATTGACAATATCTCATTGAGCCTTATCAATTTATTGATTAGAAACAAGAGGCTTCCGCTATTGGCAGAAGTTACAAAACAATATGCACATATTTATAATCAATATAAAGGAAGGCAGGTTGCAGAAGTAACCACGGCCATTCCTTTAACATCAGATTTAGAAAAAAAAGTATTATCAAAAGCCGAAGCTATTACGGGCAAAAAGATAAGCCTAAAAAGTACTGTTGACCCTAGCATTATAGGTGGATTTATCCTTCGTGTGGGCGACCGGCAATTTGACGCAAGTATTCAAGGAAAAATAAATAGTTTGCGAAGAGCATTCGAAACAAACACTACTGTTACAATTGAGTAGTTGAGTTGATACGCTCAGTATAAAATATTAAAAAGTAAAAAGAGAAAATTATAAACCATAAAAAAGAGAAGAGAAAAAGAGAATAAGGCTGTAACACCCAAATTCTCGTTACAAAAATCTCAATACTAACAAATAAGAAATGGCAACAATTAAACCCGCTGAAGTATCAGCAATTTTAAAACAGCAACTATCAGATTTTGAAGGCAACGCATCTTTAAGTGAAGTAGGAACAGTATTACAAGTAGGTGACGGTATAGCACGTGTATATGGCTTGGCCAATGCACAATATGGCGAATTGGTTCAATTTGAAGATGGTTTAGAAGGTATTGTATTGAACCTTGAAGAAGATAATGTTGGGGTTGTATTATTAGGGCATTCTACAGAAGTTAAAGAAGGTGCCATCGTAAAACGTACCGAGCGTATTGCTTCGTTGAGAGTTGGTGAAGGAATTTCCGGCAGAGTAGTAAATACCTTAGGGCAGCCTATTGATGGCAAAGGCCCTATTGAAGGAGAGACTTTTGAAATGCCATTAGAACGCAAAGCACCGGGTGTAATCTTCAGGGAGCCTGTAACCGAAC
>DRQI01000364.1 GCA_011330545.1 Flavobacteriia bacterium | reverse complement strand
TTAAAGAATAAATAATAAAAATATAATTAATGAAAGTTAACAGGTCGACTATCCGAATTAAGGCAAACCCTAAACGCGTAATTTTAAAGTATTTGAATTTAGGGATAAACAAATACAATTCGAAAAGGGCAATACGGTTGATGGACGCTATTTTGTCTATTCCGGAGAGTGAATTAAATGCATTATATCAAGATATTCATAAAAATTTTGCCTTTCGGCACCGCAATTTTGAACGTACTATATTGCTGAATTTCAAAAAGGTAGAAGCGTTAGCTACAAAAAATGGTGAGGTTTCTGACATAAGGAGTTTAGTCATAGGCGCTTACTTTACAAAAGAATATTCTATACAATCAGCCGCCTTGTTCAATCCGTCGATGGTTGCCCATCCCGATCAAAGTGGCTTAAAAGCAGGCGAAAAACGTTTTATTATAAGCCTGAGGTCGGTGGGCGAAGGACATATTTCTTCCATAGAATTTAGAAGCGGAATTGTTGACGCCACAGGAAATATATCCTTAGATACAGAAACGAGGTTTTCTTCCTGTTCTGAAAAAGACGCCGGTAAAGTGTATAACAAAAAAAATATCCTGAAAAATACAGCCATCCTCAACGATTTTAATCCCGCTATCTTGAATTTTTTTGAAGAAACTTTTAGCTATACTGATTACCTCGAAAAAGTAGCTCAAGATACCTTTTCAAGTTTCGATAAAACAACACAGGCACTACTTTTTCAAGTATTGGATACCAATTACGATGTGATTACAGATAGAAACATACCCATTTGCGAACGCGTAATTTTTCCGAATGCCGAAGGCGAGTCTATGGGTATGGAAGATGTGCGTTTTGTAACATTTTCAGATGGTGGAAAAACACAATACATCGGTACCTATACTGCTTATGACGGACATAAAATATCGCCACAACTAATTCTTACAGAAGATTTTATCCATTTTAAAATCCGTTCAATGTATGGCGCTGCCGTATGCAATAAAGGAATGGCACTTTTTCCTGAAAAAATAAATGGAAAATACGCTATGATAGGCAGGCAAGGAGGTGAAAATATTACCATAATGTATTCTGATGATTTATTTATATGGAATAACTATAAGGTAATATTGCAGCCACAAGATACTTGGGGCTATGTTCAGTTGGGTAATTGTGGCTCTCCGATAAAAACAGCGCACGGTTGGTTATTAATTACCCATGCCGTTGGCCCGCTTCGAAAATATGTATTAGGGGCTGTGCTGTTAGATTTAAAAAACCCTTCGAAAATCGTTAAGAAATTGAATACCCCATTATTATCGCCTAATGAAGAAGAGCGAGAAGGTTATGTGCCCAATGTGGTATACTCTTGTGGTTCGATAATACACCGAGGGAATGTAATATTACCCTATGCCATGTCTGATGCCGCATCAACGTTTGCAAGTATTAATGTTGAAGAAATAATTGCAGCAATGGATGTTTATAAACCAACGTTTAAAGAAGAACGGTTTGTTTAAATATAAAGAAAACATAAAACCCTTACTTATATTCATTTTAACGGTTGTTTCGTGCAAAACACCAAAGCCCATTGCAGGCAATAAAATAAATTTTAGCCATTTTAACCACCTGTATAAAGAAATTAATTTTCACGAAAAGGATATTGGAATTATTCATATATACAGCGAATACCCCGATTATCAATTTGAGATAGAACCTGACGAAGGTTTTGCCTGTGTAGATGATGCGGCGAGGGCATTGGTACTGTTATCAACATATATAAAGGCTCATAAAAATGATATAGAAGCCTATGATAAATTAAAAAAATTGGCCGAGTTTGTCTTGCAAATGCAACATAAAAACGGCTATTTTAATAATTTTATTAAAAGCGATTTATCTGTCAACACAACGTATAGAACGTCGGTGGCAGAGGCTAATTGGTGGTCTTTTAGGGCCTTATGGGGGTTAGAGTCTGCGTATGAATTACTGAGATTTAACAAAGCCGTAGCAGGTAATATTGAAGTGGCAGTAGCGAAGTTATTGATGGCTATAAAAAGGGATATACCAATACACGGTACAATGACAAAAGTTATCAAAAAAGTAGAAGTCCCCACTTGGTTGCCACAACAATCTGCTGCCGACCAATCGGCATTGTTAATCTTAGGGTTGTTAAAAAATTATAAAAGAACGGGGGATGCCCATGTTAAAAAATTGATAGATATCCTTGCCAAAGGTATCATGGTGATGCAGAAAGGCGATGCAAATAAGTATCCTTACGGTGTTTTTTTAAGCTGGCAAAACCAATGGCATGCTTGGGGGAATAGCCAAGCCTATGCCTTATTAAAAGCAGGGCAACAATTTAATAACCAAGATTATATAAACAGTGCGCTGAAAGAGGTTGATAACTTTTATCCGTATGTATTGAAAAATGGTTTTGCCGAATCTTTTTGGATAAAAAAAAATGAGGACACAAGTTTTACAGAAATAAAGCGGAATCAATATCCACAGATAGTGTATGGGTTGCGCCCAATGATTTGGGCAAGCCTTGAAGCCTACCACTATTCAAAAAAAGAAAAGTATATGACATTGGCAACAGCATTGGCACAGTGGTTAAAGGGGCAAAACGACGCCAAAAGTATCATATATCATCCGAATACCGGTATTTGCTATGACGGCATTATAGGCAATAACAAAGTAAATAAAAACTCGGGAGCCGAATCGGCTATTGAATGTTTACTGATTTTATTAGAAATGGATAAGCTAAAATAATATGCGAAATATAAATTTATTACATCCGGTAAAAAGGTATCCAAACAATCCTATTGTTACCGCTAGTGATGTTAATAAGGTTTGGACAGCTCCACA
>DRQI01000363.1 GCA_011330545.1 Flavobacteriia bacterium | reverse complement strand
GAGGTGTTGAATGTAGGATAGAACGCAAGCCATTAGGCGTCGTTGCCTCAATTACACCTTTTAATTTTCCGAATATGGTACCGCATTGGACGATGCCCAACGCCTTAGTCCTCGGAAATACCATGGTAATGAAACCTTCAGAAATCGTACCTTTAAGTACGATGCGTATGGCAGAGTTGTTACAAGAAGCCGGTTTGCCCGATGGAGTCTTTAATTTGGTAAACGGAGGTAAAGAAGTGGTAGAAGCTATCTGCGACCATTCCGATATCAAAGCTGTTTCTTTTGTAGGCTCTACCAAAGTTGCTAAAATTGTATACAAACGTGCAACTTCAAACTTAAAAAGATGTGTTGCTTTGGGGGGTGCTAAAAACCATTTGTTGGTATTACCCGATGCCAATCCCGAAATGACGGCAAACAATGTGGTAGCATCTATGTCAGGCTGTGCCGGCCAACGCTGTATGGCAGCATCAGTAATGGTAGGGGTTGATAAAGTACAACATATCATAGACCGCATGGTAGAAGAAGCCAAGAAAATAGTTCCCGGTGAAAATTTAGGAGCTGTTATCAGCAAAAAAGCCAAAGAGCGGATAGAAAATTACATTGCACAAGCAGAAGCCGATGGGGCAAAGATATTATTAGATGGACGTAATACTACCGTTGCCGGAAAAGAGGGCGGTTTTTATGTAGGCCCAACTATTATAGATTATGTAACTACCGATATGTCAGTTGCCCGTGAAGAAATATTCGGCCCCGTAATTTCGATTATCAGGGCTAAAAATTTAGACGAAGCCATAGCCATAGAAAATGGTTCTGACTATGGAAATGCTGCTGCCGTATTTACCCAAAGTGGCGGTTTGGCAAAAGAAGTAATCAAACGTGCCAGTGCCGGAATGATAGGTGTCAACATCGGAGTGCCCGTACCCCGCGAGCCTTTCTCTTTTGGAGGTTGGAACGAATCGAAATTCGGCGTTGGTGATATTACAGGAAGAAGCTCCATAGAATTTTGGACACAAAACAAAAAAACCACTACCAAGTGGAATCCTGAGGCGCAGGTTAATTGGATGAGTTGAATAGATGTTGGATGTTGGGTGACGGAAGATAGAAGGTATGAACATAGAAAAAATGAAAGAAAGTAGATTCAAATTTGAAAAATTACTCATTTGGCAGAAAGCAATGGATTTTGGAGAAGACATAAATGTACTAAGTCAACATTTCCCAAAAAGAGAAGTTTATAATTTGTCTTCTCAAATAGTAAGGGCAGTAGATTCTATCGCATTAAATATTTCTGAAGGTTCCGTTGGTCAATCCAATCCAGAATTTAAAAGATTTATAGGTTATTCTATTCGTTCTTTATCTGAAGTAATAACATGTTTACATAAAGCAAAAAGGAGAAATTATATATCTGAGCAAAAATTTGAAAAATATTATAACGAATCATATCATTTAATGAATATGATGGTAGCATTTAGAAAAAAGATTATTTAATTTTTCTGACGACATCAAGCATCTATCATCAAACAATAAAAACATCAGACTTCTGACATCAAGCATCTATCATCAAACAATGAATAAAATAATAAAACAAAACTTAGACTACACCCTTTTTTCATGGGCAAAACAAGGCGGACTCAACCCTATCAATGCACATTATGCCAAAGGCTCGTACGTATACGATAGAGACGGTAAGAAATACCTCGATTTTTCTTCTCAATTAATGAATGTCAATATCGGCCATGGCAACCAACGTATAACTAAGGCCGTTGCCAAACAAATGGAAGAAGTAAGTTATGTCTATCCCGGAATGGCAACCGAAGTACGAGGAAAACTCGGTAAAAAATTAGCAGAAATTACACCCGGTAACCTCACTAAAACCTTCTTTACCTTAGGCGGTGCTGAGGCCATTGAAAATGCTATCAAGCTAGCTAGAATTTATACCGGAAGGCATAAAATAATTACACATTACCGCTCTTATCACGGTGCTACCTATGGTGCCATTTCTGCCGGGGGCGACCCGCGGAAATTTGCCGTTGACAGCCAAGCGGTAAATAATTTTGTGCATGTAGAAAATCCGTATGCCTATCGCTGTCCGTGGAATTCTTCCTCTATAGAAGAATGCGGAGAGCTCGCCGCGGCACATTTAGAAAGAGTCATTCAGTTTGAAAACCCCGATGCCGTTGCCGCTATTTTATTTGAAGGAGAATCGGGTTCGTCAGGATGTATCAAATATCCACCTATGTATTTAAAAAAAGTACGAAATATTTGTGATAAATATGGAATCTTACTCATAGACGATGAGGTAATGAGCGGTTTCGGCAGAACCGGAAAAATGTTTGGTATCGACCATCACGATGTAGTACCCGATATTATGTGTATGGCCAAAGGATTAACATCAGGATACTTGCCCTTAGGAGCCATGACGGTAACCGATACTATTGCCAATCATTTTAATGACAAACCCATGTTATTAGGCCTAACCTATTCGGCACATGCGGTTTCCTGTGCCGCTGCTATAGAAAATCTCAACATTATCGAAGAAGAAAATTTAGTGCAAAAAGCGGCTGAAATGGGTGCCTATATAGAAGAAAAAGTACGATTGCTTTCCTATCAACACCCTTCTATCGGCGATTTTAGAAATACCGGATTGTTAGGATGTATCGAATTGGTAAAAAACAGAGAGACCAAAGAACCCGTAACCGTTTGGAATGCAAAACCCAATCAAATGGAAGCCACGCTAAAAATGGCAGCTAAAATCAGGGAACTCGGCATGTTTACCTTTGTACGATGGAATTATATTTTTATAGCACCGCCATTAAATATCACAAAAGAAGAAGTTGATGAAGGCTTAGAGATTCTTTCACAAGCCATAGCGATTGCTGATAAATATTGTAGTTGATAAAACGCAAATGACACATGTTTTTTATGATTTTTGCAGATTATAACTATAATTATAAAAAAATCAGTGTAAATCAGCCAAGTCCGTGTCATCAGCGTTCCAGAAAATAGAACAGAAATGACACAGATTTTTTATGATATGCGCAGATTATAGCTATAACTATAAAAAAATCAG
>DRQI01000362.1 GCA_011330545.1 Flavobacteriia bacterium | reverse complement strand
GTTGCCGGTACGGTATTGTTTGCGCAGTCGCTGTTGCATAGCACCCAAATGCTTTTTATAAGCCCGCAACGCATATTTTTGTAAGGATAGATCTAAGGTTGTAGTAATGGTAAGTCCGTCTTTTTCAATAGTATAATGAGTATTCTTTGCCGCATTATATTTTTTTAAAATAGTATTGGCTTCTTCTTTTACCTGTACCAAAAAATAATTGGCAGGCCCTTCAGATTGTAAATTGGCATAATCGAGTTTCAGTGGCAGATGTTGTAAAGAATCAACCTCAGAAGGTTGTAAATAATGATATTTTTCAAGTTGTGCCAATAC
The DNA here is from genome assembly GCA_011330545.1 of Flavobacteriia bacterium. Lineage (GTDB taxonomy): Bacteria > Bacteroidota > Bacteroidia > Flavobacteriales > Flavobacteriaceae > Aureibaculum. The sequence continues at coordinate 2,328 of DRQI01000362.1, read as the reverse complement.
CACATTTCTTCTTTTGATGGCATTTTCAGGATAGATTCGCGGATTGTAATAGGTATTGGCTTTTAGCATCCCTATCAATACCGCTGCCTCTTCAATGGTCACTTTACCGATAGGCTTGTTAAAATAACGCCGTGAAGCGGCTTCTATGCCTAAGACATTTTCTCCGAAAGGAACCGTATTCAAATACAAGGTTACTATTTCTTCTTTGCTGTAAATACTCTCCAATCGGTGTGCTAAAAAACCCTCTTTGGTTTTGTTGATAAGCATGGTCAAAGGGCCGTAATTTTTTCGCCCGTACATGTTTTTTGCCAATTGTTGGTTGATGGTACTTCCGCCTCCCGAACTTTTTTTATTGGCGATAATTGTTTTAAAAAGTACCCGTAGCAAACTGCGTGAATCAACACCTTCATGCTCAAAATAACGGGCGTCTTCGGTAGCTACTAAGGCATTTACCAAATGTTTTGGAAGTTGGCCGTAAGTAACATTAGTGCGGTTTTCGGCGAAATATTTACCAATCAATTGGCCGTTTTCAGAAAGTACCAAGGTAGCTGTGCTGTTTTGAAATTCTTTGAGCTCTTCGGTAGTGTGTAAATGCCCGAAAACTCCGTAATACACAGCTGCTAAAAACAAGGCCACGGCCAAAGCCGATAGAAGTATGGTAATGATGATGAGTTTTACTATTTTTCTAAACATCTAAAAGGGGAATATTAAAAAAATAACGACGGCTATGTTGAATTAGTATCGTTACAAAAACCACTTATACACATTTTGTGAACACTTTAACAAAATGTGTATAAGTAGTATACCTGTAAAAGTATCAAGTTAAAACGTTACTTCATAATTGGGGTTAAAGGCGATAATTGACACCCACCATAATTCTAGGCATTAATTGTGGCTGTTTGACTGCTTTATTTGCATCGCGAAACGTAAAAGGAGTATCATTATTTTGATTGTCATTTCTCGGATTTACATTATCGTTGTTTGGGGCATACGAAGTATCGTGCCCTTGAAGTTTGCCGTTGAAAAAATAATCGAGCCCCGCAATAAAAACAAGGTCTAGATTTGAAGTCATTTTAAAATAGCTTTCCGCACCTAAGCCAATGCCCCATTGTTTTGAGGTGATGTTAAACTTTTCATTGCCACCGACATAATTAAACGTAGCGGTAAAACTTGAGTATCTCGGCCCAAAAACCAAATAAGAATTTTTAAAATTTAATAGTTTGTAGGGCATCATATAATCGATTCTGTAGTCAAATGATTTTCCGTCTTTTTCAGGCACGCCATTAGTGGCGTTATTGATAAAAATGCGGCGGGCATCGGCAGCATTGCCGGAGTCTAACCTATTGTAACCCAAGCCAAACCTGATATTGCCGGGAAGCCCTTCGGCAATATTGAAAATGGTAAAGTTGCCCATTATGCCAAAGCCCCTGTTATAGCCTGTTTGTAGGCCAACAGCATTTTTAGAGTGGGTTTGGCCAAAGCTTGAAAATGAAAAAAATAAGAATAGGGAAGACATAACGAAAAGTGTTAATTTACGTTGCATAAGTTTAAATTTTTAGTTTTTGTTTGTGTACTTTTTTAACGGGTTTACACTAAGAATATTTTATGATAACAGGTTTGTTTTGGCAATCGGGCCTCTAATTTATTTTTGTTTATATTGATTGTAATATTAACTCGTTAATTTATTGACTAATACATAATTCAGGTTTAAATAATAATTTATTCATTCGGTAAACTAAAAACATTGTGTAATTTTGCATTTCTAATATAAAAACCGAAACATGTTCAATAAATATATCAAATTGGTAATTGCAGCAGCTATTATTGTATGGGCTGTATATGAATTTACCGGAAATCATATAGGCAACGGAATTTCCTTGGTGTTATTAGCCGGAATTTTTGTGTTTTTTTACTTTAAAAATGAAATCTTATTACTCGCTTTTTTACGCCTACGCAAACAAGATTTTGCTGGAGCCCAAAAATGGCTAGGCCGCATCAAGAACCCGCAAAGTGCATTGGTTAAAAAGCAAGAAGGCTATTTTAACTTTTTACACGGAATATTAGTATCGCAAACCAATCTTACCCAAGCCGAAAAATATTTTAAAAAGGCCTTAAAATTAGGATTAAGTATGAGTCATGACATCGCAATGGCGAAACTACAATTGGCTGGGGTAGCAATGACCAAAAGAAGAAAACGAGAGGCGACAAATTTAATTGCAGAAGCAAAAAAACTCGACAAACACGGCGTATTGACAGAGCAGATTAAAATGATGAAACAACAGATGAAGAAAATTTAGCTCTACACTAACTATTCAGCTAGTCACATTT
>DRQI01000361.1 GCA_011330545.1 Flavobacteriia bacterium | reverse complement strand
TCCGGCAACTATTGCTGCTTCTTTGGCTTTTATGCTACCATCGGCAACGGCTCCCAATGCCATTGTTTTCGGCACCAATAGGCTCAAAGTAATCGATATGTCAAAAACCGGGTTTATACTCAACATCATCGGTATTATTATCGTTACATTGGCTACCTACTATCTAGGTACTTTTATCTTTAATATTGTATTGGATACCTATCCTGAATGGGCAAAATAGTAACGGTTTAATACATTTATCTAAGTGCTCTCCTCAACCAAGCGCTCAATAACACCGCTAGTAAACTCAAAAAGCCCATCAAATACCAATTGGCATCAAATCCAAATCGGTCTACCACTTCCATACCGGTTTTGGCGCTAAAAATGGTCGATAGTGAAAATGCCATGGTATACATTGCCATATACAAACCTTCTTTGCCTTCAACCGCCCTAGCCATTGCAAAAGCATTGGTAAACGGAAATGCCAACATTTCGCCAATGGTTATAATAAGCATACTTATCACTAAAACACTTGTTCCTAACGGGATATTTAACACAAAAAAACTCGCAGCAAACAACAATAAACTCCAAAATATAATTTGAATTTTATCAATGGCAGCACCTTCTAATTTATGTATCAAAGGCATTTCTGTTAAAAAAATAAGCAAGCCGTTTAATGACATCAATAACCCTATTTCTACTTCTGTCAAACCATGAACATCTTTATAAAATAAGGGCATGGTAGAAAATAATTGCATAAAAGTAAAGCCCATTAAAAAAACGATGGCCAAAAAAATCCAATACGGTTTATCCTTAAAAATAGAAGTACTTACGACTTTACTTTCATTGGGTTCTTTCTTTTTTCTGATAAATTCTTTATTTGTCAAGACCCATTTAAAGACAACGATGGCCAAAATACAGGTGATACCGTCTATCCAAAACAATCCGCTATAACCTAATCCGGCAATAATCAATCCTCCTAAAAAAGGCCCGAATGAAAATCCTAGATTGATGGCCAGCCGTATCAATGTCAATGACCTGGTTTGGTTTTCGGGTTTACTATAAGCGTTGAGCGATACATAAATGGCCGGCCGAAACGTATCGGCAACAGTCATAATTAAAAAAATGGCAACCATAAAACCCCAAAAGGTCGTAACATACTGTAAGCTAATAAATAAGAATCCTGTTAGCAACAAACTCCAAAACATGACTTTGTAATACCCAACTTTATCTGTCAATTTTCCACCTAGCCAAGAACCCAAAAACGAACCTGCACCAAAAGCACTCATTATCCAACCTACTTGGGGTAGTGAAAATGCTAATTTTTCGGTTAGATACAATGATAAAAACGGAATCACCATCGTACCCGCCCTATTGATAAAAGTTATCAATGCCAACCACCATATCTCAGGCGATAAACCCCGAAAAGAATCTTTATATATTTTGACTGTTCTTTTTACCATTTCTTTCTTTTATAAAAATAAAAAACCCGGCAAATTGCCGGGCTTCTTTTATATTGTTATTTTTTATAGTTACATAGTTACAACAAATATATATCCGGCATGTTCTTTACATAACATGAAATTTGGACATTATTTCTCGTAAAACGCTTCATTATATTTTTTGTTAGGCCAAAACTACTAAATATTTTTAACTTTACCTTTTTAATAATATAATTTTCATTTACACCTTATATTGATGCAAAGACTTATCATATTAGTATTACTAATCTCATTAACAGCCTGTTCTCAAAAAAAAGAAATCTTTGATAACTATACAGCTGAGATCAAAGACTTTCAATACAACTTAAATAAGGAATATGCCGATTCTATTCGTTCGCCACTAACAAAAGAAGACTTAAAAAAATTCAGTTCCTTAGAATTTTTTCCTATAGATTCAACATATAAGGTTACTGCTAAATTTATCAGGACTCCGGATGAAGAACCTTTTGAAATGACCACTACAACTTCTAGAAAATCAATAGAAGTAAAGTACGGAGAAGTTCATTTTACCTTGAAAGATACTACCCTTACATTAAATGTGTATCAAAATGTAAAGCTCAAATTAACCGACCAATACAAAAATTATCTATTTCTTCCGTTTACGGATAAAACCAATGGTAAAGAAAGCTATGGAGGAGGGCGGTATATCGGTTTGGAAATTCCAAAGGGAGACACCATAATCATCGATTTTAACAAGGCATACAATCCATATTGTGCCTATAATCCCAAGTATTCATGTCCTATCCCACCACGAGAAAACGATTTGCCCGTGGCTATAAAAGCGGGAGTAAAAGCCTATAAAAACCACTAACCCAGCTTTTTATTAGAGGCTGCTATTATATACTATCTCCACAAGATGGCACTGTGGCAGCCCGTATCACTACAGTATCCAACATATTAATCAGACAGGCACCATCCACCATATTCAAATCGCCAAAAACAATTATCTTTACAATAACAAACTGAACATAACAGCTACTAGTATCTTTTAAATCGGTTATGAACATTAAAGAAGACATCATACAAAGCCATCAACGTATTTCGCCGTATATTCACCGCACTCCGGTATTCACCTCACAATTAATCGATGAAATAGCCGGTGCAACGCTATTCTTTAAATGCGAAAACTTTCAAAAAATGGGCGCTTTTAAAATGCGCGGGGCTACGAATGCCATTTTACAGTTGAGTGATACACAAAAACAACAAGGTGTGGTAACACATTCTTCCGGTAATTTTGCCCAAGCCTTGGCTTTAGCAGCTAAAAAATTAAACATTCGAGCCTATATTGTGATGCCTGAAGACGCCCCTGAAGTTAAGAAAAAAGCCGTTGAAGGCTATGGGGGAATCATCACCCAATGCAAACCTACCCTCGAAGCCCGTCAACGTACCGCCGCTGATATTCAACAAAAAAAAGGAGCTACTTTTATACATCCGTTTAATGATTTTAATGTTATTTTAGGCAATGCTTCGGCAGGTAAGGAATTGCTCGAAGATTGTCCTGAATTAGACGCTATTATCGTTCCTGTTGGCGGTGGCGGATTAATTTCGGGCATCGCCTTAAGTGCTCTGGCATTCGGCAACAACTGTAAGGCCATTGGAGCTGAACCATCAAATGTTGACGATGCGTATCGCTCATTAGAAAGCGGTTCTATCCAACAAAATACAACTACTGATACTATTGCTGACGGACTCAAAACTTCATTGGGTGATATTACATTTAATATCATCAACAATCATGTTGAAAAAATTATCACAGTAAGCGAAGAAGAAATTGTGGAGGCCATGCGGCTAATTTGGGAACGAATGAAAATTATCGTTGAACCCTCAAGTGCCGTTGCTTTGGCAGCCGTATTGAAATCAAAAGATACATTTAAACATAAAAAGATAGGCTTAATACTGTCAGGCGGTAATGTAGATTTGCGTAACTTGCCTTTTCACTAATTTATAAAATTATGCGACTTTTACATTAATAGCACCTGAGTTTAAATAATATAAAAATGAATAAAATTTATACCCTACTATTGCTATCCCTTATTTTATGGAGTTGCAATCGGCCTAAAACAAAAAATCCAAACCTCAATATTGAAGAATTGACTATCGATCAAATCCATAAAGCCTATCAAGACGGTGATTATACAGCAGTTCAACTCGTCAAGGCGTATTTAAAAAGGATAGATAGCTTAGACGGAAAGACCAATGCCATTAGTTTTATCAATCCAAATGCCCTGGCGACGGCTAAAAAACTCGACGAAGAATTTGCCAAAACGGGCAAGTTGCGGCCGTTACACGGAATTCCGCTGCTAGTAAAAGATAATTATAATACTAAGGGAATGCCCACTACTGCCGGAGCCTTAGCCTTACAAGATTTTATACCCGATAGCAATGCTTTTGTAGTACAGCAATTGATAGATGCCGGTGCCATTATTATTGCCAAAACCAATATGGCAGAATGGGCATTCAGCGCCAAACATACTAAAAGCTCTACGCATGGCACTACTCGAAATCCTTATCATTTAGACTATGTTCCGGCAGGTTCTAGTGGTGGTACCGGAGCAGGCATCGCCGCTAATTTTGGCACTGTCGGATTGGGTACCGATACCGGAAATTCGATACGAGGGCCATCCTCACACAATGCATTGGTAGGTTTTAGGACTACATTGGGATTGGTAAGCCGAAGCGGTATCATTCCTTTATATATGCGTAATGATGTGGCAGGCCCGATGTGCCGAACCGTAGCAGATGCCACCCGCGTGTTGGAAGTCATTGCCGGATACGATGCTGACGATGCCATGACCGAATACAGCAAAGGAAAAGTTCAAAAAAACTATCGCCAATATTTAAAAAAAGACGGATTGCAAGGTGCCACTATTGGCGTTTTCAGGCAATTGAGTGAGGCTCATCCCGACCCTGAAATAAAAGCCTTGTTTGAAAAATCTATACGCGATTTACAACGTTTGGGGGCAACGGTAACAGATATTTATGTACGCGATTTTGACAGTTTGAAAACCGACCAATGGTGTGCTAATTTCAGGCAAGATATTGAGGCCTACCTGACAACTTATGTTCATCGTGATACAGTACAAACACTGGAAGATATTATTCGTATCGGTACAAAATCGGCATACGCAAAAAAAGTATTGGACTTCTTTTCCAAAAATTCAGGGAGGGAAAAAAATACGGATGTGCCTTGTGAAGACCCTTACAGAGATATTCGGCGTATTGCTTTTAGAAAAGCTATTGAAAAACAAATGGACAGCTTACAATTAGATGCTATCATTTACCCTACGTGGAATAACAAACCGGCACATATTGATACATTTGAAGAAGAATATTTAGGAGACAACAATCAGGTTATTGCCCCACATACGGGTCAACCGGCATTTACCGTACCGATGGGATTTACCGGTGAAGGCTTACCCGCCGGATTACAATTTTTAGGAAGAATGTACAGTGAACCAACATTAATTCGGTTGGCATATAGTTATGAACAGGGTACTAAACACAGAAAACCACCTATGTTTAAAGGAAATCATTAATTACAAGTAACCTGATAAGCATCCAATTCACGATGTTTAAAAATAGCCGAATAACGTAATGTTGCCGCTTTCGGGCAAACTGTATTTTGAAATTCAGAAACGGTCATTACATCGTCATATTCTGTGGCAAATACCGCTTTGTTATTAGTGATATAAACTTTTGCTTCGTCTTCGATACCTTCTTGAAAAGCCCCTTCCAACAAAATCCAATCAAAAGTATTTATCAATTGCGGAGCCAATTCAGAAGCGTTTTTTTGGCCGATGGAAAGTCCTCTGCTATGGGCTTCTTCTGCTAACCATTTACAATAATTGATAACGTCTTGCTCGGTAATATCAAAACCTGTATTGTTGGTATACGAATCGATATTATCGGGTTCAACAGCATCAAACCCTTTGGCCTTTATCATATCTAAACGCGCTCTCATAATAGGCGCCAATAAATCAATTCTTCTGATATCCAAAAACTTCTCACCGTCCCAACCGTCATAATTGTTACCTATGATAGAAGCCGGAAAATCTGAGGCATCAGCACGCCAACTCTCTACTGAGCCTACTGATATATAGGCGATTACTTTTTTTCCTTGCTCTTGAAGTTTGGCAACTAAGGCTGCCGAATTGTCAAAAGCGTCAATGTCAACCACTTCAGAACTATATTGCGAATTTGTTGGTAAATCACTGCGCAAATCCCAATCAAAAGTCAGCTCAGGCGTAAATTTAGCAATCACCTGATTTTGAGGAAGTATTTCGTCAGAAGAAGACTGGCATGAAAATAAAAAAAAGGAAAGAATTAATAGTAAAAATTTGTGAAAAGCCATCGTTTTATTTTTTTAGTTAAACGATAACACTTTTAAAATAGTGTTTTACTTACTTAAAAATTACTAACAAAAATAAATACCTAAAATTTTTACAAAGACTTAATAAGGTAAACCCCTAAAAATACGGCTGCAAAACCTACTATTATACTCATCAAAGTATATAGAGAAAGAAGCATAAAGTCGCCCGACTTTAAAAAGAGGTGATTTTCATAGGCAAAGGCCGAAAAAGTAGTAAAACCTCCACAAAAACCGGTAGCTAATAACAGGGTTTGGTTTTGATTTAAGGCTTCGTTTTTTAATGCCAATCCTAAGATAATACCTATAAATAAACTCCCCAGTACATTTACTAAAAAAGTACCATAAGGGATTCCTGTTTCGGGGCTATTGAGGTATTTGGTTACTATAAATCTGGCCATACTGCCAAAACCGCCTCCTAAAAATACGTATAGTAATTGCTTCATTTATTTCTAATTTGAGTATTTGTAGGTTTGTGTACCTGCACTAATTATAATTTTACTTTATCGGCATCGGTGGCATTCCATTTGCCGGTAATGGTTCCTTTATTGAGGATAACAATTCCCGGGTTTGCCCGGATGATGGTTTTTAATGTTGTCTCATCGCAAAATAACATATCAAAATCTAATTGGTAGTCAGCCTTTATCTTTTCAAAATCTTCTTGGTCTGACGCCGAAAACGCATAAACATCATAGCCTTCTTGCATTGCTTTTGTAGTGACCTCTTTTATTTTAGGAAATAAACTTTTATCAGATTTTGCTAAATTATAAATCACAATCAACATCAATTTTTCTTTTTGCATTAAAAACTTGGTAAAGTCAACACCTTCTTTTTCCATCGTAAAATCATGGATAGGCGGTACATATCCTTTTTCAATGAGTTTTGTTTTTCTGTCGACAAATGTTGCTCCTTCAATTTCCCAAGGTTTCTCTTCGGTGGTATATTCTTTGTCTTCGCCATTTACCTTATAAATCCATGTATCTTCATAAACCGCCTTTTTGGCTCCTTTAGGAAAAATCATTCCTTCAGGTATATTTTTCCCTACGGCATAAGGCCTAAAATCAATTATTGGCAAATGTACCAATACATAATACGCAATAAATAAAAAGATAAAAAATGAGGCAAATGAAATCCATTTGGTTACATTTTTTGCAAAAAGCGGCTTGATGTATTTGGTGTTGATTACTAAGAGTAGAATCAAAGCAATCAATACAATATTTTTGTAAAATGTTTCCCAAGGTGTTAGGGTAATGGCATCTCCAAAACATCCACAATCGGTCACTTTATCATAATACGCAGAATACCATGTTAAAAATAGAAATATTAGAATCATAATCAGCAAACTCCAAACGGTAAATTTGGGTTTAAAACCTACCAAGAGCATTACGCCCAACATAATTTCGGCAAGGATTAAAAATATGGCAAATGGCAATGCATACGGAATTAAAAATTCTAAATTCAGCACATCGGCACCAAAATATTCTTGAAATTTATAGGCAGAACCCAAAGGGTCAACCAATTTTACAAATCCTGAAAAAATAAAAGTAGCGGCTACTAATAACCTAGCTATGTGTGTTAGAAATTTCATAATTCTGTATCATTTCTGTCCCGAGACTTCGGGAGCAGTAATCTTATTAATGTTGGTTTAACTACAAATGCTTCCCACTCCCGAAGTCTCGGGGCGGGAATACTATTTATTTATGGTTTCATCCATTAAAATCAATGCAAAAACAGCATAGTTAATCATATCTTGATAATTGGCATCTATTCCTTCAGAAACCAACGTTTTTCCTTGATTATTTTCAATTTGCTTTACCCTTAACAGTTTTTGTAAAATCAAATCGGTCAATGAGCTAATACGCATTTCGCGCCAAGCCTCGCCGTAATCGTGATTTTTATCTTCCATTAAAGATTTTGTAATGCTTACGTGTTTATCGTATAACCGGATTGCTTCTTCAACTTTTAAATCGGGTTCATCGGCAACTCCTTTTTCTAATTGTATCAGTGCCATTATCGAGTAATTAATAATTCCCATAAATTCGGGTATTTCATCTTCATCAACTTTTTGCACCTCATTTTGTTGCAACTGCCTAATACGCTGTGCTTTTATAAAAATCTGGTCTGTTAAAGACGGTAACCGTAAAATACGCCATGCACTGCCATAATCTTTCATTTTATTAATAAAAAGTGTCCTGCATTTTGTTATTACAGCATTGTACTGTTGAGAAGTTTGTTGCATAGTTAAGTTTACTGTTTGATGCGTTTTATGGCTTTTGATACTTATCGGAACGAAAATATAAAAAAACTTAGTAAAAAATCTCAATCGTTTGTTTATTTTTACACGTATTATAAACTTCTAAAATACATTTTATGAAGCGTATTGCTGTTTTCTGTGGGTCAAGTATTGGTTTTAGCGCGGTATATGCCAATGCTGCCAAACAATTAGGGCATTATTTTGCCCAACACAATATCGGACTGGTCTATGGTGGCGGCAAAATAGGAATGATGGGAATCTTGGCGGATACGCTTTTAGAAAATAATGGAGAGGTTATCGGGGTAATTCCGAATTTATTACGGCACGAAGAAGTGGCGCATACCAAAATTACCAAGATGATTGTCACCAAAAAAATGTCAAAACGAAAAGTAACTATCAGCCGCCTCGTAGATGGCTATATTGCATTGGCAGGAGGTTTTGGAACTCTAGATGAGCTTTTTGAAGCCTTAACCTTAGGACAGCTAGGTATCGAAAACAAACCCGTAGGCATTCTTAATACCAACGGCTTTTTTAACCATACCTTAAAACAATTAGATGTGATGGTTACAGAAGGTTATCTGAAAGAAACCAACAGAAATATGTTGCAAGTAAGTAATTCTGTTGAAGAATTGATAGAAAAAATGGCCAATTACCAAGCACCTTTAGTTTCTAAAGTGGTAAATACGGTGGCTAGTAAGTAGTGGGCAGTTTGTAGTGGGCAGTGGGCAGTAGTATTCAATCGTGGAAAAAATAGTGTATTTTAATAATCTCTAACTCAATAATTTTTTAACTCCTCAATTTATAGCTTCAGATGACCCTCAATTGCAACGGTAAACTTATCGATATAACAACACCTAAAGTAATGGGTATTTTAAACTGTACTCCCGATTCTTTTTACGACGGCGGCCAGTGGAACAGTGATGCGACAATACTTCGGCATGTTGAAAAAATGGTACATGAAGGGGCCACTTTTATTGATGTTGGCGGCTATTCATCAAGGCCAAATGCGCAACATATCAGCGAAGAAGAAGAGTTAAAAAGAGTAATGCCCATACTGAAAATGTTGGTAAAAGAGTTTCCTGATATTTTACTTTCTATTGATACGTTTAGAAGTAACGTAGCTGCCGAAGGCATAGCTGCCGGTGCCTGTATGGTCAATGATATTTCGGCTGGAACTATGGATGCCGAAATGTTTTCTACCATTGCCCATCTGCAAGTACCATATATTATAATGCATATGCAAGGTACACCCCAAAACATGCAATACAGTCCTACTTATACTGATATTGTTTATGAACTTATTCAGTACTTTTCTGAGAAAATATATCAATTGAGAAAGTTGGGCGTAAATGATATTATTATTGATGTGGGTTTTGGTTTCGGAAAAACCATCGCTCAAAATTATATACTCTTAAAACAACTGGCGCTTTTTAAAAACTTAGAAGTGCCCATTTTAACGGGAATTTCCAGAAAATCAATGCTCTATAAATTATTAGAAACTACTCCCGACAAGGCTTTAAATGCTACTACTGTTGCCAATACTATTGCCTTGCTAAACGGTACCGATATCTTACGTGTACACGATGTAAAAGAAGCCTGTGAAGCCGTTAAAATAGTACGATTTTTAAAAGAATCGTAATACTTATTTATTGGCTCTTGTTCTTTGGGAACGCTGATGACGAAGATTGAACAGATTATCGCTGATACTAGTGAAGAAATTTGAAGGGTAACCCGATAGCTGGTTTTTAGGAACGCTGATGACGCTAAATTCAAGGATTAATAATTGTTTTTAGCCTCTGCGTGTATATGTGTTCTATTTGGGTTTTGTTTATTTGTTTATCTGTTTAGTTGTTTATCTGTGATTATCAGCTAAATCTGTGTTATCTGCGTTCTATTTTGGTTTTGGGTTTCGGGTTCAAGGTTTTGGGTTCGAGGTTTTGGGTTTTGTTTATCTGTTTATTTGTTTAGTTGTTTAGTTTTTATTCTTATTAATGGAACGCTGATGACGCTGATTGAACAGATTATCGCTGATATTAAGGAAGAAATCAGAATTGTAATGTTAGTACCTTATTTCGTTTTTGAACGCATTGAAACGAGCCCTACTTCCGCTAAAAGGAATTCGGCATCATTTTTGTTAATATTTTGTTAAATTCTGAGTGCTATCCTCAACCATCAATCATATCGACTTCAACCGCCTTAACAAAGAAGTTTCACCTAAATAACAGTATTATGATTGAAAGAGAATCTCCCAAAATTAATGCCGGTTCTATGGCAGACATTGCTTTTTTGCTCCTTATCTTTTTTTTGGTAACCACCACCATGGACACCGAAATTGGAATCTTTAAAATGTTGCCAGATAAAAACTTACAAAGTAGCTTTAAGGTTAATGAGAGAAATGTATTAGAAATCAATATCAACAGTAAGAATGAAATCTTTATTGAAGGCCACCAATTAACACCTATAGAAAATGTAAGGCAACTCGTGGCAGATTTTATTGACAATGGCGGCGGAACAGATGCAGAGGGCAACAAATGTACTTGGTGCCAAGGCAAGCAACAAGCAACAGCATCAGACCATCCTGCAAAAGCTGTCATTAAATTACAAAGTAACAGAAGTACTTCTTACGCGCAATACATTGCCGTTCAGAATGAAATTACCGGAGCGTATAGCCAATTGCGGAACCGTTTGTCAACTTCTCTTTACGGAATCTCATATACCGACTTAGTAGCAGCTTACAAAAGGAATAAAAACGATAAAGTTACACACGCAAAAATAAGGTCAATCAAAGAGAAATACCCTGAACATATATTGGAAGAGGAGCCCTTACAGCAATAATTTGGAGTTGCTAGGCCGGAGGTAGATACAACAATTTCAGGCTTCGGCCTTTTCTGAACGCCATATTTATTTTGTCAAAAAAAATCGTTTGTTAAAAAATAAAAATATAGTTTTTACTATTTTTAAGGCCTCTAAATAATTATTAGTATTTTTACAAAAAACTTCATTTTTTGAAAGCATTCGGTTTTTTAGATTTTGGCTTATTAGATATTCTTGACATTGTATTGGTAGCTGTCTTGCTCTATTATATTTATAAACTTATTAGAGGAACAGTAGCCATCAATATATTTATCGGTATTGCCATCGTATACCTTATTTGGAAATTGACCCTTGCCTTACAAATGGAATTGCTCAGTGATATATTGGGCAAGTTTCTAGGAGGAGGATTCATTGCATTGATTATTGTGTTTCAACAAGAAATCAGGCGGTTTTTATTGATGGTAGGCTCTACCAATTTCGCCTCAAAAAAGAATTTTATGAAGCGTTTAAAGTTTTTAAAATCTGATGACACCTTGGCCACAACAGATGTTGAAAGCATTGTTTCGGCTTGTTCGGCCATGTCAAAAACAAAAACCGGTGCCCTGATAGTCTTTGAACGCAATAATAGTTTAGACTTGCTTAAACAAACCGGCGACACTATGTATGCCAAAGTAAACAAGCCTT